>JAWOHJ010000074.1:0-8018 GCA_046485225.1 Lutibacter sp.
CGATTGGAAATTTTCCAATTTTTTTAGTTTGAATTAAGGTGATTGCCTCAAAAAGTTCATCCATAGTTCCAAAACCTCCCGGCATTACCACAAATCCCTGGGAATATTTAATGAACATCACTTTACGGACAAAAAAGTAATCAAAATCTAAACTTTTATCGGAGTCGATGTAGGGATTGTCATGTTGTTCAAATGGCAATTCAATATTAAGGCCAACGGAAGTTCCTTTTCCGCGGTGCGCACCTCTATTTCCGGCCTCCATAATTCCGGGGCCGCCACCTGTGACAATACCGTATCCGTGCGTTGTTAAATTAAATGCAATGTTTTCGGCAAGTTTATAATATTCATGGTCTTCTTTTATACGTGCAGATCCAAAAATAGTCACGCAAGGACCAATTTTACTGAGTCGCTCAAAACCTTCAACAAACTCTGCCATAATTTTAAATATGGCCCAAGAGTCGTTGGTTTTAATTTCATTCCACGTTTTTTGCTTAAATTTCTCTCTTATTTGTCTGTCTTCATTTGTCATAATTACGTTGCAATTTCTTTATTATTTGATAAAATTCGGAATTTTTTTTATAAAACCTGCGGGCTAATTTAATTCTTTTTTTAAGAATTTGGCTGTATAGCTTTTTTTATGTTGACTTACTTCTTCCGGCGTTCCAAAACAGATGAGCTGTCCGCCTTTTTTTCCGCCTTCCATGCCAATGTCAATCACGTGGTCGGCAAGTTTTACAACATCTAAATTATGTTCTATAACGAGAATTGTGTTTCCTTTATTTACCAATTTATTCAAAACTTCCATCAGCACCCGAATGTCTTCAAAATGAAGTCCGGTTGTTGGCTCATCTAAAATATAAAAAGTGTTTCCAGTATCTTTTTTAGACAATTCTGAAGCCAATTTAATGCGTTGCGCTTCACCACCCGATAACGTTGTGGATTGCTGCCCCAGTTTTATATAGCTTAAACCAACATCTTGGATTGTTTTCAGTTTTCTGTGAATTTTGGGAATGAGTTCGAAAAACAAAGTCGCTTCTTCAATGGTCATATTTAACACATCGGAAATTGATTTTCCTTTGTACCTAATTTCCAATGTTTCTCTGTTGAAGCGTTTTCCCTGACACGTTTCACATTCTACATGAACGTCTGGCAAAAAATTCATTTCTATGACACGAACACCTGCGCCTTCACAGGTTTCGCAGCGTCCGTCTTTTACATTAAATGAAAATCGGCCTGGTTTGTAACCTCTAATTGCAGCCTCGCTAGTTTTGGCAAACAAATCCCTGATTTCGCTAAAAACACCGGTATAAGTCGCCGGATTTGAGCGTGGCGTTCTGCCAATCGGGGATTGGTCTATGGCAATTACCTTGTCTATGTGTTCCAAACCTTCAATGGATTTGTAAGGCATCGGTTTTTTTACCCCGTTGTAAATATGTTCGTTTAATATTGGATATAAAGTTTCATTAATCAAGGTCGATTTTCCGCTGCCTGAAACGCCGGTCACGCAAATTAATTTTCCCAAAGGAAATTCAACAGTAATATTTTTCAAATTATTGCCGGTAGCACCTTTTAAAACCAATTTGTGTCCGTTTCCTGCACGTCGTTTTTTAGGAACTTCAATGGATTTGGTGCCGTTCAAATAATCGGCCGTTAAAGTATGATGTTGTTTCAGTTCTTCATAAGTTCCTTCGCTCACAATTTCTCCGCCGTGAATTCCTGCGCCCGGACCAATGTCGAGCACAAAATCGGCGTGCTGGATCATTTCTTTGTCGTGCTCAACCACAATTACGGAGTTTCCGATATCTCTTAAATTCAACAGTGAGTTTATCAATTTCTGATTGTCGCGTTGGTGCAAACCAATACTTGGCTCATCTAAAATATAAAGTACGCCTACCAATTGGGAGCCAATTTGAGTAGCCAGCCGAATGCGTTGCGCTTCGCCGCCCGACAATGATTTTGAGCTTCTGTCGAGGGCTAAATAATCCAAACCAACATCCAATAAAAACTGAATTCTGGTTCTTATTTCTTTTAATATTTCTGTAGCAATTTTTATTTGTTTTTCTGATAATTTTTCTTCAATATTGGCAAACCAATTCGCAAGTTCGGTAATGTCGAGTTGCGCCAATTCTGATATATTTTTTTCGTTGACTTTAAAATATAAGGCTTCTTTTTTTAGCCGTTTTCCATCGCAGGTTTCGCAATTAATCTCGTCCATAAATTCATTCGCCCAACGTTTTATAGATGTGGAATCACTTGTATTGTATTGATTTTCAATAAAATGAATAATTCCTTCAAAGTCAATTTCATACGTCCGGGTAATTCCTGCTGTTTTTGAAACAATGTCAAATTTTTCATTTCCGCCGTTTAAAATGATTTCCAAAGCTTCAGCAGGTATTTTTGAAACGGGATCGCTTAACTGAAAATGATAACGGTCGGCAATTAATTGGAGCTGTTTAAAAATCCAGCTGTTTTTTTGTTCACCAATGGGCTTAATCCCGCCATTTTTGATGGAAATTTTTGGGTCAGGAATTATTTTTTTGAGATTCACTTTATCTACTTTTCCCAAACCGTTGCAAGTTTCGCACGCGCCTTTTGGGGAATTGAAAGAAAAGGAATTGGGTTCAGGATTTGGGTAGGAAATCCCTGTAGTGGGGCACATTAAATCGCTGCTGAAGTAACGCGGATTGTTGGTTTCATGCTCCAGAATCATCACCACATTATCGCCTGAATATAAAGCAGTTGCGATGCTTTCTTCCACTCTTTTTTCTGAAGTTTCATTAACCGTTAAACGATCTATCACAATTTCGATATCGTGGGTTTTGTAGCGATCAAGACGCATTCCTTTGGTGATTTCCATCAATTCTCCATCAACCCTGACACGTACAAAACCTTGTTTTGAAATTTGTTCAAAAAGTTCCCTATAATGGCCTTTTCTCGATTTAACAATGGGTGCCAGAATCACTATTTTTTTACCCTCAAATTCCTTTAAAATAAGTTCTTTTATCTGCTCATCGGCATAACTTACCATTTTTTCATTGGTATTGTAGGAATAGGCATCGGCAGCTCTCGCATAAAGCAGACGCAAAAAATCGTAAATTTCTGTAATGGTTCCTACGGTGGAACGCGGACTTTTATTGGTTGTTTTTTGTTCGATGGAAATAACAGGGGAGAGGCCATCAATTTTATCAACATCGGGCCGTTCCAAACCGCCTAAAAACTGCCTTGCATAGGCCGAAAAAGTTTCAATATACCTGCGCTGTCCTTCTGCATAAATGGTATCAAAGGCTAAAGACGATTTTCCACTGCCGCTTAAACCGGTGATGACCACCAATTTTTCCCGGGGAATACGAACATCAATATTTTTTAAATTATGGACTCTCGCTCCTAAAACTTCAATATATTCTGTGTGTTTTGTCATTGGATTTTTGGAAAGTTGCAAAGTTAAAAAAATGTAGCTACAATTTTAGTATGGCAGCACATCTTTATTTTGAAAATTAGTATATTGCGTTAAATTTACAGGCTATGCGTTGGATAGATTCTTTGCGTCATTTTTTTGAAAAACACGGATTTGCGGTTTCATCGAGATTTGCTGATAAATTGGGAATTGATGTTTCTAATGTGCGTATATTTTTTATCTATATTTCCTTTATCACGCTTGGTTTTTCCTTTGGAATATATTTAACACTCGCTTTTTTATTGCGCTTAAAAGACATGATTTACACCAAACGAAGATCTGTATTTGATTTATAGTAAAATAATGTTCAAACAAAAATTACATATTTCAATAATTCTTCTGACAATTGTTGTTTTGATTGGCATAACGGGTTTTATGTATCTTTCGAATTCGTCTTTTGTAGATGCGTTATATATGACAGTGATTACCATGTCAACTGTGGGTTATGGAACGCTGCATGAATTAAACACTACAGAAAAGATTTTCACGATATTTTTAATTATTTTAAGCATTGTTTTTTATGCTTATTCTGTGACTGCTTTAACAGAATATTTATTGAACGAAAATTTTTACCAACAATTAAAACTAAAAAAGGTGCGAAAAAAAATCCATAAATTAAAAAACCATACCATCGTTTGCGGATATGGGCGTAATGGCAAACAAGCGGTTATAAAATTAAGGAATTATAAAATGGTTTGTGTGGTTATTGAAAGGGATAAAGCCTTAATTGAAGAATTGGAGCGTGAAAATATTTTATATATTGAAGGAGATGCAACGGTTGATGAAACATTGGAGAATGCCGCAATTCAAAATGCCAAAAATTTAATCACTTCTTTGGCTTCTGATGCCGATAATTTGTTTGTTGTGCTTTCTTCCAGACAGTTAAATAAAGACATCACAATAATTAGCAGGGCTTCAAGCGAGTCTGCTAGCAAAAAATTATTAATTGCCGGAGCAGATAAAATTATTATGCCCGATAAAATAGGCGGCATGCACATGGCTTCATTGCTGGTTACGCCAAATTTGGTGGAATTTGTTGAAAAAATTTCCATGTTAGATGAGGGAGCCTCTAATTTAGAAGAAATTCCAGTGAATGGTTTACCAAAGGAGTTTTTAAATAAAACCATTAGGGATTTAGATTTGCGCAGAAGAACAGGCTGTTCTGTAATTGGCTTTAAAACCGCTGATAATAAATACATTGTGAATCCAACATCCGAAACCATATTAACAACCGATTCTGATTTGATTGTGTTAGGCAGTCCTAATCAAATTAAGAAATTACACCTAACGCTATAATACTAATATACAGATACTTAGTTAAAATAATATAAATTTTTAGCAAAAAATTTGTGACAAGCTTTTTTTTTTAGCATCTTCGAAGCATTTTAGCGCTTTTAAAACCAACCAACAAACTATGACTTCAAAATTATTAATACCTATACTTCTGCTATTTTCTTCTTTAGCATTTTCTCAAAATCTTACTGTAAATGAAAATATCATAAACCCATCCAGTTTAATTAATGATGGAATTCTTGAAGTGAAAGTTTATGGCGGGACACCACCATATACTTATAAATGGAGCAAACAAAGCGCTCCGTTAACTTCCAATAAAGCTTTCGGCTTGGTAGAAGGTGTGCCTTATAGTGTTGTAATAACGGATTCTATAGGAAATACGGTCACCAAAAAATATAAAGTTCCGATGCAAAATATTTCCGAGCGATTTAACGGAACTTTCACACCGGTTGTAGACGCCATTGCCATGGTTTTGTTTTGGGATCCTTTTACTGCAGTGGGAATTTATGATCCTAATGTATATGTTGAAAAAAAGAATATACCTATTCCTGGATGGAGTCCCGGTATTGAAGGAGCATTTTTGATTAAAAAATGGATTGTTGAAGATGGTGCAAAAGTTAAAGAAGGTGATACCATTGCCATAATTTCAAGAGATGGAAGCGAAATAGTTGGAAGGGCTTTTGTGGATGGTACTTTAAAACACCTTGCAATAGAAGGCGGATCTATTTACAATTCTGAAAAAAAGGGAGATGTTATTGAGGAAGGTGCACATAATTATGCTGCAGTTTACTATGATGAAAAAATTGCTTTATTGCATCCAAATGGTGACATCCAAAAAAAGAATATTCCGTTTATTGTGATTTGGCTGTCTATTGGCGCGTTATTTTTCACGATTCGAATGGGCTTTATCAATATTAAAGGATTTAGGCACGCCATTGATTTGGCTCGCGGAAAATATGACGATCCTAATGCTCCAGGGCAGGTTACTCATTTTCAGGCTCTTGCAACAGCGGTTTCTGGAACTGTAGGTTTGGGGAATATTGCCGGAGTTGCCGTTGCAATATCTTTAGGAGGTGCCGGCGCAACTTTTTGGATTATTCTTGCCGGATTATTAGGAATGTCTTCAAAATTTGTGGAATGTACTTTAGGTGTAAAATATAGAGATATCGCCGCAGACGGAAGGGTTTTTGGAGGTCCGATGAATTATTTGCGCAACGGATTGGAAAAACAAAATAAAAAAACCTTAGGAAAAGTTTTGGCAGGTGTATTCGCTGTTTTATGTGTTGGCGCTTCATTTGGTGGCGGTAATATGTTTCAGGCGAATCAGGCATTTGAAGCGGTTTCCGGACAAATTCCTGAACTGGCCGGCCACGGATTTTGGTTCGGCATCATTATTTCTATGCTTGTGGCTGCAGTAATTGTTGGCGGAATTAAAAGTATTGCGAAGGTTACCGAAAAAATAGTTCCTATTATGGCTTCGATATATGTAATTGCCTGTTTGGTGGTAATTTTTATCAATATAGAAAATATTGGACCGGCATTTGTGGCAATATTTGATGGTGCCTTTACTCCATCAGCCTTAAAAGGCGGCGTTATAGGCGTATTGATTATTGGATTTCAAAGAGCTGCTTTTTCTAATGAAGCCGGTGTAGGATCGGCCGCCATTGCGCACAGTGTGGCAAAAACAAACAATCCGCCTTCTGAAGGATTTGTTTCCTTGTTAGAACCTTTTATTGATACCGTAGTGGTTTGTACATTAACGGCTTTGGTGCTCATTTTTACCGGCAAACATGAAGTTGTTGGTATGGGCGGCGCACAATTAACTTCTGATGCTTTTGGAACTGTAATTTCCTGGTTCCCTTATGTATTGACTGTAGCCATATTTTTATTCGCTTTTTCTACGATGATTTCGTGGTCGTATTACGGAATGCGCGCTTGGTCTTACTTGTTTGGAAAAAGCAAAAAAGCGGAAATGATTTATAAAATGTTCTTCTTAGTATTTGTTGTGGTTGGTGCTTCAGTTAGTTTGGGTGCTGTTTTAGACTTTTCGGATATGATGATTCTTGCGATGGCGTTTCCAAATATTATCGGACTTTATATCATGTCGGGTGAAGTGAAAGTTGATTTGGATGAATACTGGCGTAAATTAAAAGCGGGTGAACTTTACAAGACCCAAAGGTTGGCAAAAAAATAATTTAACTATTTATATGAATATCATAAAATCCCATTTCAGGTATCATAAAAGCCAAAGAAATGGGATTTTCTTTTTGTTAATTTTTATCGTTTTTCTTCAGGGCATTTTCTTTTTTGTTGATTTTTCTTCGGATGAAAAACCTGCAGTTTCCCAAACAGAAATTTTGGCTTTTCAGCAGGAAATGGATTCATTGAAAAATGCAGCGTTGGGAAAAAGCATCCGAAAAATTTATCCATTCAATCCTAACTATATTACTGATTTTAAAGGACATCAACTTGGTATGAACACCAAAGAAATTGATCAATTACTGGCGTTTAGGGCACAGGGAAAATTCATCAATTCAACCAAGCAATTTCAAGAAGTAACCGGAATTAACGACAGTTTATTGGCTGTTATCAGTCCGTATTTCAAATTTCCCGACTGGATAACTTCCCAAAAAAACACAGAAAAGCAATACGTAAACAACAAAATTGACAAGTCAATTGTCAAAAAGGACATCAATGCAGCTTCCGCAGAAGATTTAATAATTGTTAACGGTATTGGGGAAAAACTTGCGAAAAGAATCATTGATTACCGCACAAAATTGCAGGGATTCTCCTACAACGACCAAATTTTTGAGGTTTGGGCGCTGGACAAAGAAGTTGCCGCTAAAGTTTTACAGCATTTTGATGTCACAAAACCGCCAGCAATTCAAAAAATAAATGTGAATACCGCCACTTTTAAGGAAGTACTGGCCATTGTTTATCTTGATTATGAACTCACCAAAAAAATCTTCAACTATAAAAAACAAGTTGCTGAAATCCAATCTATTGAAGAACTAAAAAAAATTGATGGTTTTCCGCTCGAAAAATTTAACAGAATAGTTCTATATTTGGAAGCTAAATAATAACACTAATATTTTAAGCTACCAGCCCATATGAATAGTATGTATTTTACAGAAGAACACCAAGCATTCAGAAAAAGTTTTCAAGATTTTTTACAAAAGGAAGTCGTTCCCAACGTTGATCAATGGGAAAAAACCGGCACCATTGAAAGGTTCATCTGGAAGAAATTTGGCGAAATGGGTTATTTGGGAAT
>JAWOHJ010000133.1:0-5887 GCA_046485225.1 Lutibacter sp.
CCGACGAACAGTTGGGAGGCGTACAATTGTATGCAGACAATAATTTTGAATCTCAGTTTATTATGGATTACGGCATCAATGCGATTCCTCGATTTATTTTAATTGATCCGGCAGGTAATATTGTTGACGCTGATGCAGCAAGACCATCTGATCCAAAACTTAAAGAATTATTTACCGAATTGGGAATTTAATTTTCCGATAATTTAAAACTAAAAACCCTGCGAAGCGATTGCTTTTCAGGGTTTTTTGTTTTAAAAGTTAAAAGTTAAATGTTGAAATGTTATATGTTATTTGTTAAATTAAAAGATCAGTCTAAAATCGTAAATCAAGCTCCCTTTCCTTAGGAAAGGGCTGGGGATAGGATATTCATTTACAGCGCTATTTTTTAAGTTTAAACAATGAACTTGACCGCTTTTTTTTTGTGCTTTGCAATTCGTTGTAAGCAGCTATTTTTAATGAAATTGCGGCCAATATAAAATAAAGAAGTGTCAATCCCCACAAATGCAGCCATTCACGCGTAACTTCTAATAACGAAGCATGCATTTGAGTCAATTTTACAAATCCTTCAATGCCTGGTGTTGAAGGAATTATTTTTCCCAAAAACTGATAAAAAGGTGAAAATCCTTCCTTAGGATAAGAAAGTCCGCTGAGCATTAACGAAGGAATTGAAATAAGCACTAAAAAAACAATGGATTCTTCTCTTCTTTTAAAAAGTGAACTTATTGCAATCCCTAAAAAAACGACTGAAAACACGTAAGGAATTAAAAATGTATAAATAGTTAATAGGGAAGACCTTACCGGAATGGAGAAAATAGTGAACACAACGCCAATTTGAATCGGAATAATAAGGGTAAAAATTATAGTGTACAAGCTGGCTTTACCTAATAATACAGGTATGGTTCCGCCCAAATGAAGCAATCTTGGAAAATGTGTTCTAATTTTTTTGTCTTCTTTTCTTGAACCATGTAAAATCCCAATGCCCATTAAAATAACCAACTGTACAATCAATCCTGTTAAAATGGGAATCATAAAAGTGGCATATCCTGAAGAAGTATTGAACAAACTTTTTGATAATGCCTGAATAGGAGCTTGATTTTGTTTGGCGGCAGTGATTGGATTTCCTTGTTTCATTGATTTTTTAATGCCAATACCTGCATTAAAATACCCATTAGTTATGGAAACATTTTCTAAAACTTTTTTATAAAACACCATATTAGAGGCATCGGCATACGTTGAAATGGTTGTAGCTTTTCCGTTTATGATGTTTTTTTCAAAATCTTTTGGAATAATTACAATACCCATCACTTTTTTTGAATAATAGGCGTGTTTTGCTTCCTGTAAATCGGTAAAGCTTGTGATTGTTTTAATTCCTGCCGAAGCATTCAGCATTTCAATATAATCCCTGCTGGTTTTTGTGGCATCCTGATTTACAACTGCTACAGGAACTTCAACAATCACTTCATTTGAGTAAACATAGGTGTAAACAAACAGTAAAATTATAGAGATGGCAAAAAATGTTGTAATTACCGCTTTATCTGATTTTATGGAATTCCATTCTGTAGCAATGGTATTCCAATAGGAAAGCCTTGTTCTGTGATAGGGTTTATAGATCTTTTTTTTCATATTAAATACGGTGAAGAAATTCGCCTCTTAATAGTAATTTTTTCAATTTTGACCAACCAGCCAACATCGGCAGAATACTTAAAAGAATTAATGCGGCAATGGTGTAAAATGAATAAAAAACCGGAATACCTCTTTGTGTCTGGTCTAAAAATAATTCCAGAAAATGGGTGAAAGGAAATATCTGGCTTAGCCATTGCATCGGAGCAGGCATTCCTAAAATGGGGAAAGTAATTCCTGAAAATGCAAGACTTACAGCCCCAAATCCCGAACCCAAAGTAAGCGCTTGCCGCAAACTGTTGCTTATGGAAATGAAAAACACCGCAAACGACTGACTGGAAATAATGAGCAATAACAATCCTGCCAATATTGCAAACTTGTTTCCAAATAATGGAAAATCCTGTAAAATAAACATACTGAAATACATCAGCAATCCCAAAAAGAAAAACCACAAGGTATAGGGTAAAACTTTACCCATTAATATTACAAAAGTATTGCCCTTGCTTATGTTATATAATTTTTTTCCTTTATGATATTTAAAATCGGAACCAAAAGAATAAACGGTGGTTAAAATAACAAATATTTGAAAAAACATGGTTAAGAACCCTGAGTTTAAATAATAGGAATAATTTGTGAACGGATTGGACAACACATGATTGTTTGCGCTTACTGGCTGAAAATTTGCCTTGGCCTGTTTCATTAAAACGCCATTTTTAAGTTGCTTCTGAATATTTACACCTGCTGAAAGTGTGCCCACAACTTGTTTAAATGCTTTATCTTCAAGTCCGCCCGGCAAAAGCAGATTGCCGTTGAACTGGTTTATTACTTTCGTTTGTTTTCCCTGTTTTAAGTCTTTTTCAAAATGGTTTGGGATGGTTACCAGTCCGTAAATATCGCCGGTTCTTACCAAAGCTTCACCTTCTTTTTGAGTTAACGGTGCATACGTTACTTTTAATTCAGGTGTGGCATCGAGCAGAAAAATTAGATTTCTGGATAGTGCAGATTGATCAAAATCAACCACGGCTATGGGCAAATCCCTGGGAACGCCTTCCTGCAGCAAGGTGTTAAAAAACAGCATGGATACAAAAGGCAATATTATGGTAAATATAAAATTGGTTTTATAACTGAAAAGGATCCTGACTTCTCGTTTTGCAATATGCAAAAATGCATTCATTTATTATTTGTTAAATTGGGAATAATCAATTAAAATACTCATTCCGGGTCTAAGGGAATGTTTTTTATTTACGGGTTTCGCTTTAATCTCAAAAGTTCTGATATCAAATTCTCCTGTTGCTTTGGTGGCATTCCAAGTGGCATAATCGCCCAGAGGTGCCACATAATAAATCTTAAAAACGATTTCCTGATTGTTTAGCGCTGGAACTTTTGCCTTAAACGTGGCGTCTTTTTTGAAATTGAACAAACTTGTTTCCTTTATATTCAAAACGGCATACGAATTTGAAAGATCAACCAAATGTACTACAGGGTAACCTGCAGGAATAAGTTCACCTTCTTCAGGTAAAAAATCCAAAACTTCAGCATTTATGGGCGCTGTTATATTTCGTTCATTTTTATAACTTTCCAATTCAATCAGCGCACCTTCCGCTTTTCTTACCAAAGCATTTGCAGCCTCAATATCTTCATTTCTCGCTCCTTTTAAAGCCATGGCATATTGACTGTAGGCAGCTTCCTGGTCTTTAATGGAAGCTTCTTTTTTAGCGAAAACTTCATCGCGATTTTGTTCGGAGACCACACCATCTTTGTATAAATTTTCTATGCGTCCATAGGTTTTTTTCATGACATTGGCTGCGGCCGTCGCTTTTTCATAGATACTTTTTGCGGCACTTATTTCTTCCTTTCTTGCACCGTTGTTAGCTTTGTTCAGTTGAGAGTTTGCAGCTTCTTTGGCTGCCAGTGCCTGAGTTTCTTTACCGTCAATTTCCTGGCTTTCGAGCGTTGCCAACAATTGACCTTTTTTTACGCTTTCGCCCTCCAATACTTCCATAGATTTAAGTCTTGTTGGTATTTTAGCCGAAAGATATATTTCCTTAGCTTCTATTCGCCCTTGTAATACCACTGTTTTTGGCTTTGTTAAAAACCAAATTCCTGTAAGTACTACAGTTGCGATAACAATAATGCTGATAAATGATTTTATGGATTGTGATTTTCTCATTTTAATTTGATGTGTTTTTGTTCAGGAAATTTTCTGTTTCCCCAAGTTGTACCATTAATTCGCCAAAGGCTACATTATAGTGGTAAAGCGCCTCTATTTTATGCAATTTAATTTCTGTCAGTTTTAAAGTGGCATCTATCACTTCTATAGAAGTTCCGGTACCTTCTTCGAACGCTCTGGTTCTCATATATTTTAATTTTTCGGCCAATATTTGATCAGCATTCAGACTTTCATATTGTTCTTGTTGTTTCTTCAACTCGTTGTATATTTTTTCGGTATAGGTTGACAGATTTAGGCGGGCTTGTTTTTCAATTTCTTGTACTTGAGAAACTTTATGTTTTGAAGCTTTAATTTTATGCGCTCTTTGAAATCCGTTAAAAATAGTCCACTCAGCACCAATGCCAACCATCCAGTTGGTTTTGGCAAAGGATAAATTATCTTTCCATAAAGATTGCTTTCCGAAGGCGGCTATTTTGGGATAATATTCGCTAATTTCAATTTTCGCCCCTATTTTGGCCAGTTTAAAGTTGTCATTAATAAGTTTAAGCTGGGTGTTTTTATTTAATATATTTTCCTGAATATCAGGTAATGCAGAGAGAATTACCGGTTCCATAAATTTGGTAGAAATATTGTTGAAGCCGCTGCCGCCAATTAAATTTTGAATGGCGGTCATGGCCAAAGAAACATCTTTTTGGGCGCCCATCAATTCTCTTTTTGCATTTGATAAAGATACTTTGGCGTTCAGGGTTTCAACTTCTGCAATCATGCCGTTATCAAAAAGCTTATCGGCCTGGCTGTTATGTAATTCAACAGTTTTGTAGATTTCTGCACGTAAATTTTCGGCTTCTTTTGCCAGTTTTAGCTTAAAGTAATAATCTATCAGTTTAAGTGTTAATTCATCTTTTTTTAATTGATGCTGATTTTCTGAAAGGTCCAATTTTAAATTTGCTGCTTCATTTGCCGCATTTATTTTGCCTCCTGCGGAAATGGTCCAATTAACATTAGCCGAGGCAAAACCGAAATTTCGATCCAATAAACCAAAGTTCCAGTCACCCAAAACGGCTTCCGGATTTGGAATGCTCATTAAACCGCCAACCATATCGCGCGACGTATTTAAATCGACAGTAATGTCTTTATCTAAATAAATATAACTGCCCGATACGCTCACTGTTGGATAATACAATCCTTTCATGGCTTTTCTTTCTTCGTCCACCGCCTGGACATGGAATTCAGACGCATTTAAATCTCCATTTTTTTCAAGCATTAATTCATAGGCTTGTTTTAATGAAAGATCCTGTGCATTACCGATTAAAGAAAACAATAAAAAGAGGCTGGTTAACAGTTTGACTTTTGGATTTAATTTGAATTTTATAAACAGTTCACGCATTAATCAATTCTTTTTAAAAAATTCAAAATATTGTTGGTTAAATACGTCACATCATCATTGATTAATTCCTGATTTTCAAAGATGTTGTTTTTCTTGAAATGAATATAATCCACTACGTAAATGAAAAAGTGATAATACAATTGGAATAAATTAGTGTTACTTGAAATTTCCCCGGCATTAGAGCCTATTTCTTTAATGTTTTGCATCAATAATAAACTCTTATCCTTAAGCTCATCTGTAAATGAAAAGTTGTCATTGTGCAACAATTGATAAAAAAAATTAGAAGCGACGGGCTCATTCAAAGCATATACAATCCTGTTTTGAACAAATGCGCTTATAACAGGCTCGATGCTGGTATTGTTTAATGCGATCAAAAATTCCAATTCCTGAAATAATGAAGAAATTTTCTCATAAAACAATTCGTTTATTAATTCTTGTTTGCCGCTGTAACTGCGATATAAATACGGGCCGCTTACATTTGCGTTTTTTGCAATCATAGCGATGGTGGTTGCTTCAATACCATAATCAACAATCGTTTTCATGGTGGAAGCTTTAATTCGCGCTATTTTGTCATCATCAATTTTGCGTGCCATATTTTTCTATATTTAAAACGCAAAGGTATGAATAAACATTCATTCATTTATTATTAAACCCTAAATATTTTTAAAATACCAATAGGAGTGAAGCATTATTTCCAGTATTTGGAAGAT
>JAWOHJ010000218.1:0-16494 GCA_046485225.1 Lutibacter sp.
GCAAAAGATATTGCCAGAAGAATTGTTGAAAAGCGATCCGAAGAAAAAATTAAAACAAGTTTTCAGTTAAAAGAAGTGCTGGCGGCTTTTGTGCCAAAATCACAGGAACATAAAGTATTGGCCCAAATTTTTCAGGGAATCAGAATTGAAGTGAATCAAGAAATAGAAGCGTTAAAAGAATTTTTATTGCAAGTGCCAGAATTGCTGAATGAAGACGGGAGATTGAGTGTGCTTTCTTATCATTCTTTGGAAGACAGGTTGGTAAAAAGGTTTATCAGAAGTGGACTTTTTGAAGGAGAACCCGTAAAAGACTATTTTGGAAACGTAACGGTTCCATTAAAAAAAGCAGGTCAAAGGGTGTTTCCGTCATTTCAGGAAATTAAGAAAAACAGCAGGGCAAGAAGCGCAAAATTAAGAATCGCAACTTTAGCATAAATGGCAAAAATATCAAATAGCGTTTACGATTTATTAAAAGGAAAGTTTTTAATACAAGAAGACTCCTTTAAAAATTGGCGCTTCATTTTTTTTATAGTCGCCTTGGTGCTTTTGATGATTGCAAGCGGACACAGTTCAGACAAAAAAGTCATGGAAATTGCGAAGCTTAACAAAGATATTAAAGAATTAAGAGCGGAATTTATTGATACACGATCAATTTCAATGAAAATGAAACTGGAATCAACAATAAAAAATAAGGTGTTGAATTACGGATTAATACCAAGTGAAAATCCGCCGCAAGTAATTAAAGTAACCTCAAAAAAATCAATTTAGAATTGGCTGCAACAAAAAAAGGCATATTAAATAAACTCTATGTTGTGTTTGTGTTTATCACACTTTTTTTGGTGGCTATTATTGTGAAGTTATCCGATATTCAATTTGCCGATGGAGAAATGTACAGAAATATGTCGGAACAACTTACCATAAAAAACGACACTATTTTCGCAAATCGCGGCAATGTTTTTTCAGCAGATGGCAGTTTGCTGGCAACATCCATGTCGCAGTATGAAATCAGAATGGATGCTTATACGGTTGAGGCTGAAGAATTTGAGGAAAATATCAGAAGTCTTTCTGTGGAGCTTTCAAAAATGTTTGGAAAACCAGCCAGAGAATGGGAAAATAAAATAAGAAAGGCGAGAACAAACAAAAACAGGTATCTATTTATTGCCCGAAAATTAGGCTATACCGATTACATGAAAATAAAAAGTTTTCCAATATTTAAATTGGGAATGTACAAAGGCGGTTTTATCGCAGAGCAATCAACAGTTAGGGCGCATCCGTTAGGGAAAGTGGCTGAAAGAACCATTGGTTATGATGATTACAGAGGCGCACCAGGTATTGAAGGCGCCTATCGGGATTATTTAAATGGAAAATTCGGATGGCGATTGAAGCAAAAAATAGCCAAAGGACAGTGGAAACCAATTAACGACACCAATGAAAAGGAACCGGTTGACGGAAAAGATATTGTCACCACCATCGACATTAATATACAAGATATTGCGCACCATTCTTTATTGAGACAGTTAGAATTTTATGAAGCCGATCACGGTTGCGTAGTGGTTATGGAAACCAAAACAGGTGAAATTAAGGCGATTTCCAATTTGGGCAAAAACGCAAGCGGTAATTATTATGAGCGGTTAAATTATGCCGTTGGGGAATCCAATGAACCTGGCTCTGCTTTTAAAGTGATGGCGATGGTTGTTGCGTTGGAGTCGAAAGTGATTGATACCGGCACAGTGGTTGATACAGGTGGCGGAAGATATATTATTCATGGAAGGGCCGTAAATGACTCAAGAAAAGGTGGTTATGGTAAAATATCAGCTGCTCGTGCGCTTGAAGTCTCCTCAAATATTGCATTTGCCAGATTGATAGAAGAGCATTTTGGAAAAACGCCCGATAAATTTATCAATTCTTTAAAAGGAATGCATTTGAACGAACAGTTGGGCTTGCCTATAAAAGGAGAAGGCACACCTGAGATTCCTGGGCCGGGTGACAAAAAATGGAGTAAGAATGCTTTGCCTTCAATTGCTTATGGCTATAATATTAGTCTTACACCATTGCAAATATTGACATTTTACAATGCCATTGCAAACAACGGCGAAATGGTGAAACCAAGGTTTATAAAAGAAATACGTTCTTGGGACAAACAACATTTAGAATCTTTTGATAAAGAAGTTATTGATCCGGCAATTTGTTCAAAAGAGACGATTGATAAAATGCAGGAAATGCTTAAAAATGTAGTGGTAAACGGAACGGGAAGAAAATTATATGCCGAAAATTTTTCTATGGCCGGTAAAACAGGAACTGCGAGAACAGAATATTGGGAAGCAGATTGGGAGACCAACAGGCGTTATATTTCCTCTTTTACTGGGTATTTTCCTGCCGAGAATCCGAAGTACTCCTGCATCGTAGTTATTCATAAACCAAAAGCGCAAACAGGTTATTATGGTGCCGATGTTTCCGGACCTGTTTTTAAGGATATTGCCCAAAAAATTTACCTTTCAAAATCCGAAATTAACGAAATTGAGTATAAAATACCAAATTTCAAAAGCATAGAAAATGAGTACAACACTTACTTCACTATCGCTAACAAAGAAATTGACACCATTCCAAATGTAAAAGGGATGGCCGGGATGGACGCAATTTCCATTCTTGAAAATTTAGGGTTAAAAGTGAGCTATATGGGAAAAGGAAAAGTAGAGCAACAATCGTTGCTTGCCGGCGGAAAAATAGTCAAAGGATCAACCATCATTTTAAATTAATTTATTTGAAATCAGTCAAAGACATATTAAATAAGGTTGTGGTTAACGCAATACATGGCAGCACCGAGACAAGGGTGAACGCCATTGTATTCGATTCAAGAAATGTGCAAAAAAATTGCCTGTTCGCAGCGCAAAAAGGATTGTTGTTTGACGGTCATCAATTTATTGATAAAGCTATCGAATTAGGAGCTGTTGCCATACTTTGTGAAAAATTGCCCGAAAATTTAGCTGAAAACATCACCTATGTTCTGGTTGAAGATTCAAACAGCGCTTTGGCGTTGATTGCTTCAAATTTTTATGACAATCCGTCTTCAAAATTAAAATTGATTGGAATTACCGGTACAAACGGCAAAACTACTGTTGCCACGTTGTTGTATAAATTATTTCAGAATGCCGGTTATAAAACAGGGTTGTTATCAACCGTAAAAATTTTGGTTGATACCAAACAATATGAAGCTACGCATACCACACCCAATTCTGTGGCCATAAATTCTTATCTGAATGAAATGGTTGAGCTGGGTGTAGATTATTGTTTTATGGAAGTGAGTTCTCACGGAATTCATCAAAAAAGAACCGAAGGACTGCAATTTGCAGGAGGCGTCTTTACCAATTTAACCCATGACCATTTAGATTATCATAAAACATTTGCGGAATACAGAGACGTGAAAAAATTGTTTTTTGATCAATTGCCGAAAACGGCTTTTGCACTGGTAAATATCGACGATAAAAACGGACCGGTGATGTTTCAAAACACCGAAGCCAAAAAACAGTCATATGCCTTAAAAACGATGGCCGATTTTAAGGCTAAAATAATAGAAAATCAGTTTTCGGGCTTGGTGCTGAATATCAACAAAAATGAAGTTTACACCAAATTAATTGGGCGATTTAATGCCTATAATTTGTTGGCTGTTTATGGTGCATCTGTTCTTTTGGGATTAGATTCAGAAGAAGCGTTGCGTCATTTAAGCGAGTTGGAAAATGTAACAGGAAGGTTCCAATATTTTATTTCTAAAGGCGGCGTAACCGCTATTGTGGATTATGCGCACACGCCGGATGCCTTAAAAAATGTGTTGGAAACCATCAATGAAATAAGAACCGGAAACGAACAAGTAATTACCGTTGTGGGATGCGGTGGCAATAGAGACAAAGCGAAACGTCCTGTTATGGGACGAATCGCCTCTCAATTAAGCACGCAGGTAGTGGTGACTTCCGACAATCCAAGAAATGAAGATCCGCAAACAATTATAGAAGAAATTGAGGCTGGCATTGAACCTCAAAATTTGAGAAAATCACTGTCCATCTTGGATAGGGCACAAGCCATAAAAGCTGCTTCAAAGCTTGCTAAAAAAGGCGACATCATATTAATTGCCGGAAAAGGCCACGAAACCTATCAGGAAATAAACGGAAAACGTTCTCATTTCGATGATTATGAGCAAATTACACAACAGTTAAACCTCATAGAAAGCTAAATTATGTTATATTATTTATTCGAATACCTAGATAAATATTACGATTTAACCGGCGCAGGGTTATTTAAGTATATCTCGTTTCGTTCAGCAATAGCATTTATTATTTCTTTGCTGTTCACGATGATTTACGGAAAAAAAATCATCAATTATTTGCAATTTAAGCAAGTGGGCGAATCGGTTAGGGATTTAGGATTGGAAGGCCAGGTTGAAAAAGCGGGTACGCCAACAATGGGAGGAATTATCATTATTTTGGCAACACTAATTCCTGTATTGTTGTTTGCGAAATTAGACAATGTGTATATTATTTTGTTGGTGGTTACCACGTTGTGGATGGGAACTATTGGCTTTTTGGATGATTATATCAAAATATTTAAACAAAATAAAGCCGGGTTAAAAGGCAGGTTCAAAATTTTAGGACAGATTACCTTAGGAATTTTTGTGGGCGCGATGCTTTATTTTCATCCCAGCGTTACGATGAAAGAAAAATTGCCGACCAAGTTTCAATATACCACAGAGTCGGGAATTCAAGTGCTTTTTGCCGATTCTAAAAAATCGACAAAAACCACTATTCCATTTGTGAAAAATAACGAATTGGATTATGCTTCGGCCTTGTCTTTTTTAGGAACAGGTTATAAAAAATATGCCTGGTTGATTTTTATTCCAATCGTCATATTTATCATCACCGCAGTATCAAACGGCGCTAATTTAACCGATGGAATTGATGGATTGGCAGCAGGTTCTTCAGCCATTATTGTGCTGACGCTCGGGATTTTTGCCTGGGTTTCCGGTAACATCATTTTCGCGAATTATTTGGATGTCATGTACATTCCTGATTCGGGTGAAATGACCATTTTTATCGCTGCTTTTGTTGGTGCTTTAATCGGATTTTTATGGTACAATACGTATCCGGCGCAAGTCTTTATGGGTGACACGGGAAGTTTAACCATAGGTGCCGTAATTGCTGTTTTGGCTATTGCCGTACGTAAAGAGTTGCTTATCCCTATTTTAGCCGGCATCTTTTTAGTGGAGAATTTATCGGTAGTGCTGCAGGTAAGTTACTTTAAATATACCAGAAAGCGGTTTGGAGAAGGAAAACGCATATTTAAAATGGCGCCATTGCACCATCATTATCAGAAAATTGGATATCACGAAAGCAAAATTGTGACAAGATTCTGGATTGTGGGAATCATGTTGGCGGTGTTGGCAATAGTAACTTTAAAGTTGCGATAAATGAAATTAGCAATATTGGGAGCAGGAGAGAGCGGCGTTGGAACCGCAATTTTGGGTAAACAGAAAGGTTATGATGTTTTTGTTTCTGATAAAGGAATTATTGCTGAAAAATATAAAAAAGTTCTTTTAGAAAATGACATTTTATTTGAAGAGGGAAATCATACCGAATCTAAAATATTGGATGCCGATTTGGTGATGAAAAGTCCGGGGATTCCAGATAAAGTTCCTTTGGTAAAACAATTGAAAAGCCAAGGAATTCCTGTAATTTCTGAAATTGAATTTGCTTCAAAATATACAAACGGCCTTATTGTGGGAATCACGGGTTCAAACGGAAAAACCACCACAACCATGCTGGTGAACCATATTTTGAATAAGGCAAATTTAAATGTTGGAATGGGAGGGAATATCGGTGAAAGTTTTGCGCAACAGGTCGCAGAAAGCAAGTTTGATATTCACGTGCTGGAATTGAGCAGTTTTCAGTTGGACGGCATTGTAGATTTTGCGCCGCACATTGCCATGATTACAAATATTACACCCGATCATTTGGACAGATATGATTACAAGTTTGAAAACTATATTCATTCAAAATTCAGAATAACCGAAAATCAGACCGAAAATGATTTTTTAATATATGATGCGGATGATGAAGTGATTACAAAATGGTTACAAAATAATAAAACAAAAGCCAGTTTGCTGCCTTTTTCAATAGAAAAAGAATTGGAACAAGGCGTTTTTTTGAAAAATGACAACATAATAATTAAATATAAAACAGAAGATACACTAATGAACATTTCAACTTTAGCTTTAAAAGGAAAACACAATTTAAAAAATGCAATGGCCGCTTCAATGGCAACTTCATTGCTGAAAGTTAGAAAAGATACCATTCGTGAAAGTCTGGAAGATTTTGAAGGCGCTGAACATCGATTGGAATTTGTGCTAAAAATTAACGGTGTGCAATATATCAACGATTCAAAAGCAACTAACGTTAACGCAACATTTTATGCACTGGATAGCGTAAAAATGCCAACGGTGTGGATTGTAGGCGGCGTAGATAAGGGAAATGATTACCTGGATTTAATGCCCTTGGTTAGGGAAAAAGTGAAGGCCATTATTTGTTTGGGATTGGACAATCAAAAAATAATGCAAACTTTTGGCAATGTGGTCGATTTAATCGTTGAAACTGCAGGGGCTGAAGAAGCTGTAAAAGTGGCCTACAAAATTGCCGAAAAAGGAGATACGGTTTTGTTGTCTCCGGCTTGTGCCAGTTTTGATTTATTTGAAAATTATGAAGACAGAGGAAATAAATTTAAAGAAGCTGTACGCGGATTGTAGATGAAACGAGCTATAAAAAATTTTGATACACACAGAAATGATTAATGGCGACTGCATCTGTACCAATAAAAAATAGATAAGAAACAGATGAAACGAGCATTATAAATTTTGATACACACAGAAATGATTAATGGCGAACTGCATCTGTACCAATAAAAAATATATAATAAACAGATGAAAAACATTCTTAAAAATATAGAAGGAGATAAAGCGATATGGGCAATTGTGACCATCATGGCAATTTTGTCATTTTTGCCGGTTTACAGCACAAGCACCAATTTGGTTTATGGGACCAATATTGGCACACCTTTCTATTATTTATTTAAGCATGTGATTTTATTGTTTCTTGGATTCTTAATTATTTATGGCGTTCATAAAATTCCGTTTAGATACTTTAGTGGTGGCTCGGTATTAATGTTGCCATTGGTAATTTTATTATTAATTTATACCCTTTCTCAGGGAACCACCATTGGCGGTTCAAATGCAAGCAGGTGGATTGAAATTCCGTTTATAGGTGTTGGTTTTCAAACATCCACATTGGCTGTTTTGGTACTGATGATTTATGTTTCCAGATATTTAGCGCGAAAAAAAGAAAGCGAAATTAATTTTAAGGAAAGTGTTTTACAGTTATGGTTACCAATAGCAATTACATTGGCTTTAATTTTACCTGCAAACTTTTCAACCACCGCAATCGCTTTTGTAATGATACTGATGTTGTGCTTTATTGGAGGTTATCCAATAAAATATTTATTGGGTGTTGTGGGCGCCGATGTGGTTTTTTTGGCATTATTTGTATTGACAGCCAAAGCGCTTCCCGGTGTTTTTCCAAACCGGGTAGACACTTGGATTAGCAGGGTTGAAAACTTCTCAAATCCAAGTGCTGAAGAAGGCTATCAGGTTGAAAAAGCAAAAATAGCTATCGCAACTGGCGGTTTGCAAGGTCGAGGCCCGGGAAAAAGCATCCAAAAAAACTTTTTGCCACAATCCTCTTCCGATTTTATTTTCGCCATTATTGTTGAAGAATATGGGTTTTTAGGCGCTTTAGGAGTTATTCTTATGTATTTTATATTGCTGTTTCGCATTGTGATTGCTGCAAAAAAAGCGAGAAGTATTTTTGCCACGCTCATTATTATTGGCGTTGGCTTGCCTATTATTTTTCAAGCGCTAATAAATATGTCCGTGGCCGTTAATTTGATGCCGGTAACCGGACAAACATTACCGTTAATAAGCAGCGGTGGTACTTCTATATGGATGACTTGTTTTGCGATAGGGATTATTTTAAGTGTTACCGCTGAAAAAGAAATAGATCCGGATATTGCCAGTGAAGATAACCCTTTAACCGTATTACATGAAGCAATCGGTTAACATCATTTTAAGCGGAGGCGGCACTGGCGGGCATATTTACCCGGCAATTGCCATTGCCAATGAATTAAAGTTGAAATATCCTGATGCCAATTTTTTGTTTGTTGGCGCAAAGGATAAAATGGAGATGGAAAAAATTCCGGAAGCGGGATATAACATTAAAGGATTGTGGATTTCAGGAATTCAACGAAAATATATTTTAAAAAATTTATCATTTCCCTTTAAATTGATCAGCAGCTTGTCAAAAGCATATCAAATTATTAAAGAATTTAAACCGGATATTGTAATTGGCACAGGCGGTTTTGCCAGCGGGCCAACCTTATATGTGGCGAGCAGCCGAAAAATAAAAACGTTGATTCAGGAACAAAATTCCTATCCGGGAATCACCAATAAATTATTGGCAAAAAGGGTTGATAAAATTTGTGTTGCTTATGATGGATTGGAGCGTTTCTTTCTATCAAACAAAATTGTGAAAACGGGAAATCCTGTGCGTCAGGATTTGCTTGAAATTACAGGAAAAGGTGATGAGGCCAAAAAATATTTCAATCTGAACAGCGATAAAAAAACACTTTTAATTATCGGCGGAAGTTTGGGGGCCAGAGCCGTGAATAATTTGATTGAAAAAAATATTGATTGGCTGGTTTCCAAAAATTTGCAGGTGATCTGGCAAACTGGGAAATTGTATTATGAAGAATTTAAAAAATACGACAATTTAGAAGGCATTCAAACACATGCTTTTTTAAACAGGATGGATTTAACGTATGCGGCTGCCGATTTTATAATTAGCCGTGCGGGCGCTGGTTCAATTTCAGAATTGTGCATTGTTGGGAAACCGGTAATTTTTATTCCTTCGCCAAATGTGGCTGAAGACCATCAAACTAAAAATGCGATGGCCGTTGTGAATAGTAATGCGGCTTTATTGCTGAAGGAATCGGAATTGGATATGTTTCAATCCAATGTAGTTGCGTTGCTGGACGACGAAGAATTGCAGCAGACTTTAGGTAAAAACATCAAAAAACTGGCATTGCCAAATGCCACAAAAGACATCGTTGAAGAAATTGTAAAATTAATAAACAGATAATAAAATTGAATTTAGAGCACATACATAATGTTTATTTTGTTGGTATCGGAGGCATCGGTATGAGCGCTCTTGCGAATTATTTTAAAAGCAATGGCAAAAATGTTGCGGGTTACGATCGTGTTTCAACAAAAATTACGGAGTCCCTTCAACAAATGGGAATTGCCGTTCATTTTGAAGATGCTGTTGATTTAATTCCTTCGGCATTTAAAAACAGCCAAGAAACCATTGTGGTTTACACGCCAGCAATTCCGAAGAATAATTTGGAATTAAACTATTTGTGGGAAAATCATTTTACGGTTTTAAAGCGATCAGAAGTATTGGGCTTAATTACGAAAAGTACTTTTTGTTTGGCAGTTGCCGGCACACACGGAAAAACAACAACGTCCACTATTTTAGGACATATTTTAAAAGAAGCCGGGGTAAATGCCACGTCTTTCTTAGGCGGAATTTCAGAAAATTACAACTCCAATTTAATTTTGGGCGGTGACGAAATTTCTGTGGTGGAAGCCGATGAATTTGACCGCTCCTTTTTAAAATTATCGCCAAATATTGCCTGTATCACTTCTATGGATGCCGATCATTTAGATATTTATGGAGAAAAGGAAGAATTGGAAAAATCATTTATGGATTTTGCCGAAAAAGTATCCCAAACATTACTCATAAGAAAAGGATTGCCTTTAAAAGGCCTAACATATGGCATTGAAGAAGATGCCGATTATGATGCAAAAAATTTAAAAGTTGAAGAGGGCGCTTACATTTTTGATGTAAATACACCAACAGAAACTATAGAAAACATAAAGATTAACCTGCCGGGTAAACACAATGTGCTAAATGCGGTGGCGGCTTTGGCAATGGCTAATATTTTTGGGGTTTCACTCCAGGTCATTGCTGAAGCTTTACTAACTTTTAAGGGAATTGAAAGACGATTCTCTTACAAAATTAAAACAGAAAATTTGGTGCTGATTGATGATTATGCACACCATCCTACCGAAATTAATGCGGTAGTGGATTCTGTTAGGGAAATGTATCCCACAAAAAAAATAGCGGGAATTTTTCAACCGCATTTATACAGCAGAACAAGAGATTTTATTGATGATTTTGCAGCCAGTTTATCGCGCTTTGATGCGTTGATATTGTTGGATATTTATCCGGCAAGGGAATTACCCATTGAAGGGGTGACTTCGGCTTGGCTGTTGAGCAAAATCACCATCGAAGAAAAACAAATATCTTCAAAAGAAAATTTGGTAAAAAACGTATTAAATCTTGATTCACAAGTAATTGTGATGATTGGTGCAGGTGATATTGGTGAATTGGTTGCCGTAATTAAAAATGCATTGGACCATGAAAATTAATTGGAATTACATCATCGGAATTTTATTGTTGTCGTTAGTGGTCTTTCTCTACGGTTTTTCAAATACGAGAAACAGCGCTCAAAAAGTAGCCGATATTTCTATCGAATTTGAGCAAGGCGACAACCTTTTTATGAATTACCAAATGGTTAATAAATTGTTAATACAAAATGGCGGAAGTGCTAAGAATCTAACTAAATCTGTTATAGATTTACATCATTTGGAAGCAAATGTGCGATCACATCCCATGGTAGAAAGCGTATCGGTTTATTTAACAGTTGACGGTTTTCTCAAAACTAAAATTAAACAGCGAACCCCTATAGCGAGAGTGGTGGATAATAATGAAAGTTATTATATTGACAGACAGGCAAAAACCATGCCTTTGTCGGAAAATTTTTCGGCCAGGGTTTTGCTGGTTTCAGGCGCTATAAAGGAGGAGAATAATGATGAAATTCACGAATTGGTGACCACAATTTTGAACAATGAATTTTTAAAAGAACAAATTATAGCAATAGAAAAAACAAACACAAACGAGTATGTTCTGGACACAAGGGTAGGTGATCAGAAAATAATTTTAGGGAAAATTGAAAATTTGGATCAGAAATTTAAAAATCTGGGCGCATTTTATATAAAAACAATGGCCGATAGTACAATTTATAAGTACGATTCGATTAATTTAAAATACAGCAAGCAAGTTGTAGCCACTAATAAAGTAGATTATGGAAAACGATGATATTTCGGTAGGATTGGATATAGGAACAACCAAAATTGTTGCTATGATTGGTCGTAGAAATGAGTATGGGAAAATAGAGTTGTTAGGGATTGGCAGAGCCAAAAGTTTAGGTGTTCACCGTGGTGTTGTCAATAATATTACGCAAACTATACAGTCAATTCAAAAAGCTGTGGATGAAGCTATTGCGGTTTCTGGGATTCAAATTACTGAAACAGTTGTTGGCATTGCCGGGCAGCATATCAGAAGTTTGCAACACAGTGACTATATCACAAGACCAAATTCTGAAGAAGTGATTAGCGAGGATGATTTGGAAAAATTGGAAAAACAGGTTTATAAATTGGTGATGCTTCCGGGTGAAGAAATTATACATGTGCTTCCGCAGGAATTTAAAGTGGATGGACAAGGTGAAATTACACAACCTGTTGGGATGTATGGAGGCAGACTTGAAGCCAACTTTCATGTGGTTGTCGGACAAATTTCATCCATCAGAAATGTAGGACGATGCATTAAAAGTGCAGGTTTGAATTTGGCAGGAATTACCCTGGAACCTTTGGCATCGGCAGAAGCTGTTTTAAGTGCTGAAGAAAAGGAAGCTGGTGTGGCGCTGATTGACATAGGAGGCGGAACTACAGATTTGGCGATTTTTAAAAACGGAATTATTCGTCATACTGCCGTAATTCCTTTTGGAGGAAATGTAATTACCGAAGATATAAAAGAAGGCTGTTCCATCATTGAAAAACAGGCAGAACTGTTAAAAGTAAAATTTGGATCGGCTTGGCCAGGCGACAATAAGGACAATGAAATTGTTTCAATTCCTGGTTTGCGCGGAAGAGATCCAAAAGAAATTACCCTTAAAAATCTGTCTAAAATTATCAATGCAAGGGTTATTGAAATTATTGAACAAGTGTTCCTGGAAATTAAAAACTACGGGCATGAAGAGTCAAAGAAAAAATTAATTGCCGGAATCGTTTTAACAGGAGGCGGCGCAGAATTGAAACACATCAAACAACTGGTTGAATATGTGACCGGAATGGATACCAGAATTGGGTATCCGAATGAAAATTTGGCGGGAGATTCAGACGAAAGTTTGTCGAGCCCGCAATATGCAACGGCAGTCGGACTTTTAATGAACGGTTTGAATAAAATTGAAAAAGCAAAAAAAGCCAAAATGGTACAACCGCATTTTCATGAAAAACCTAAAGCCGAAGAAGCCAAAGAAGAAGTTAAAAAAGAAAAGATTATCGAAGAAGAATTCAAAGAACCTAAAAAATCCATTTTTGAAAAATGGGGTGATAAATTTAGGGACTTTTTAGACAATGCCGAGTAATCAAAAAATATTAATAGTAGAATAATCCAATAAATATATATTATGAGCAGTTCAGACTTTAGCAACATTTCATTTGATTTACCAAAAAATCAGTCCAACGTTATAAAAGTTATTGGAGTTGGCGGCGGAGGCAGCAACGCCGTAAACCATATGTATTTACAAGGAATTGACGGCGTCGATTTCGTAATTTGTAATACTGATGCGCAGGCATTGCAAAACAGTCCGATCCCAACAAAAATTCAGTTGGGTGTTTCATTAACCGAAGGATTGGGCGCAGGCGCAAACCCGGAAGTTGGCGAACAGGCGGCCATGGAAAGTATTCAGGAAATTAAACAAATGTTGTCA
This sequence comes from Lutibacter sp., assembly GCA_046485225.1. GTDB lineage: Bacteria > Bacteroidota > Bacteroidia > Flavobacteriales > Flavobacteriaceae > Lutibacter. Next base: position 12,985 of record JAWOHJ010000218.1, read on the forward strand.
TCCAATTCAAAAATGGTGTTTATCACTGTGGGAATGGGTGGAGGAACAGGAACCGGTGCCGCTCCGGTAATTGCCAGAGTTTCTCGTGAGCTGGATTTACTGACCATTGGTATTGTTACAATTCCTTTCGGTTTTGAAGGCAAAATGCGAAATGATCAAGCTTATAAAGGCATTGAAAAATTGCGTGGTTATGTAGATTCTTTGGTGGTCATCAACAATAACAAATTGAGAGAAGTTTATGGAAATCTTGGTTTTAAGGCAGGATTCTCTAAAGCTGATGAAGTTTTGTCAACAGCTGCGCGCGGAATTGCTGAAGTAATTACGCATCATTACACACAAAATATCGATTTAAGAGATGCTAAAACGGTACTTTCAAATAGTGGAACAGCCATTATGGGATCCGCTAGTGCCTCTGGCGAAAACAGGTCCGAAATTGCGATTTCAAAAGCATTGGATTCCCCGTTGTTAAATGACAATAAAATTACAGGCGCCAAAAATGTGCTGTTGTTAATTGTTTCAGGAACAGAAGAAATTACGATTGATGAAATAGGTGAAATCAATGATTATATTCAGGCAGAATCCAAATCTAACGTAAATATTATTATGGGTGTTGGCGAGGATGAATCCTTGGGAAATGCCATTTCTGTAACTATTGTGGCTACGGGTTTTAACAAAGACCAGCAACATGAAATTTCAAACACCGAAGCAAAAAAAATAATTCATACGCTTAACGATGAGCAAGAGGCCACATTTGATTTTTCTGAAAAAAAATTAAGGGATTTTCCGCTTAAACAAAGCTCCAATAAAATTGTTGATATCCCGCAAGTTGAGGATAAAATAGTCTATGATTTGGGTGATGATATGGATGATGATGAAGAAGATTTTAAAATTATATCAACCACGGAATTCATCAAAAACATTGATGTTGTTTATGAGGAAATCGCAAATCCAACAGACAATGATTTTATAATTACATCATTCGCTCCGCAAATTGACGAACCTGTGCTTAAGTTTGAAGAAGAAAAACAAATTTCATTTACGTTCGATTTGCCGCTTTCAGAATTTAAAAATAAACCAAAAGTTGAAGAGCAAAAAAACAATATCAATGCCATTGAAGTGAACGAACATCAGCATGTAAGCGTTATAAAAAAGGTCGAAGAAGATATTTATTTCACGTTGGAAGATTATGCGGAACTGGAAGATAACTTAACAAAAGCATCCAAACCTGCAGTAAGTGCTGTTAAATCAACTATTGAAGATGAGATGAATTTCACCCTCAGTTCAAAACCTGAAATGGATGTAAAAGAGTATGAAGTGGTTGATTATAAGGAGGTTTCTCCGTTAGATTTAACCATCGCGGAATTGCAGCAAAGAGCTGCTGACAGAAGAGAGAAAATGAAAAATTTTAATTATAAGTTCAGCAATAAATTAAGTAAAAATATTGATGAAATGGATAAAGAACCAGCTTATAAAAGAATGGGAATTGAATTGGACCAACCCAATCATTCATCCGAATTTTATCAGTCAAGAACAACTTTGCAAATTGATGATACCGATGCGATACAATTTCGTTCAAACAACTCTTTTTTACATGACAATGTTGATTAAAATGTAGCCCAAAGACAAAAACCTGGATTTTGTTTCATGGTTTTTAACTCGAAAATCTTCTTATAATAATGAAGATTTTCGAGTTCTTTTTTTTTATCTTTGCCCAATAAAATTCTACGATTATGAGTTTACAGGAAAAGATCATGGATAAAATGAAAGAGGCAATGAAAACTAAAGACAAAGTTGCTTTAGAATCTTTGAGAGCCATTAAATCTGAATTGTTATTGATACAAACGAAAAGTGCCGCTTCGGATGAATTGACCGAAGATGATGAAATTAAATTGCTTCAAAAACTGGTAAAACAAAGAAAAGACAGTGCAGCCATTTATAAAGAACAAGGACGAAATGATTTGGCAGATCCTGAATTGGCACAAGTGGAAGTAATCTCACAATTTTTGCCGGTGCAAATGAGTGAGGCCGTTGTTAAAAATGCCGTGGCTGAAATTATTAAAACATTGGGCGCCACTTCTATGAAAGATATGGGAAATGTGATGGCGGAAGCTTCAAAACAATTGGCGGGTAAAACCGACGGAAAATCAATTTCTACAGCAGTAAAACAATTATTGGGATAAAATAATAAGTCTTAAGACCAAACCTTCACACGATGGTTTCGGCTCAAATAAAGAATAAAGGCCTCGTGGCGCAACTGAATAGCGCACTGGATTTCGGCTCCAGCGGTTGTAGGTTTGAATCCTACCGGGGTCACGAATAAATCAACAAAAAGTTGAAAACAAAGCAAGCTAAAAAAATAAAGCTTGCTTTTGTTTTTTAGCTTGTGGCGTTTTCTTTTGTTGATTTTCAAAGCGGAGCTTTGTTAGGATCATTTTAGATAATCCCGCAAAAAATTAATTGAATTTATTCTTTAGTAGCGATTGGATGTCTTTATTGGCGCCATATACCACTAAAATATCGCCTTTTTCCAACACAAGATCTGCAGCAGCAACACCCTGAACTTTACTTTCCTTGATGCTGCCGCCAATGCTGCTTTTAATTTGAGCGTTTTTTATGGTGGTTAACACCAAAAGATTGTATTTTTTTCTAATGCCAACTGCAGCAATAGTTTTTCCTTCATATTCTGGTGGAAGATTAATTTCCACAATGCTATAAAAATCACTCAATTCAAAAGAATCTACAACACCGGCCAAGCATAATTTTTTTGCCCATCGTTCTGCGGTTTCTTCTTCAGGATGCACAATTTCATCCACACCAATAGCCTTGAGTACCTTTTCGTGTAATGGGTTGATTGCCCTGCTTATCAATCTCTTTACGTCCAAATTTTTTAGCAATGCGGTCACCATAATATTTGCACCTTGGTCTTCCCCAATGGCAACTACCACAACATCTGTATCTTTTAGTGGCAATCCGGAAACCGTAAATTCATCTGTGGCATCCATGCAAATGGTGTGCGAAACCTTTTCCTTTAGTGCATCCACTTTATTCATTCTGGTATCAATGCCGATAACTTCATTCCCTTGCAAGGTTAACTTTTCAGCAAGGGAAGCGCCAAAATTTCCAAGTCCAATTATTATATATTTCATCTGTTATAATTTTATTTTTTAGCGGGAACAGATGCTGTTCGCCATTTATCATTTCATTGTTAATCAAAATTTGTCAGGCTCGTTTCATGATTAAGTCTTTTTTTAGTTAATTGATGGTGATTTCTTCTGTTGGATAACGATAATTTTTATGTTTCACTTTTCTGATAACCGCTATTAAAATCGAAAGCATGCTCACTCTACCGATAAACATTATCAGAATAATGACAAACTTGCTTGGGGAACTTAAACTTGCGGTGATGCCGATGCTCAATCCTACAGTGCTATAGGCTGAAAAACATTCAAAAGCAATACTTTTTAAATCTTTATCGCTGTCGAAAATTGAAATTGCGATAATGCCTGAACC
>JAWOHJ010000136.1:0-3819 GCA_046485225.1 Lutibacter sp.
AGGACATCCTGCCCCTGCTGCGCCACTTCCTCGGCGAGTGCGAAGGCCGGCCCGTGGAGCTTTCGGCCTACTTCAGCGAGGACAGCCTGGACCGCATCCAGTGCCACTTCTGGCCGGGCAACGTGCGGGAGATCGGCATGGTCGCCCGCCGCGCCCACGTCCAACGGTCCTCGGGCCAGGCCATCTGCGTCGAGATCGAGGATCGCGAGGGTCATCCCGGCTTCCTGACCGGTCCGGAAAGGTCCGCGCCGCGGCCGGAATCCGGGCTGGGCATGTCGCTGGTGGGCAAGTCGGCCGCGCCGTCGTGGCGGTCGCGCATCCTGATGGCCCTGACCGAGTGCGAGGGGAACCGCGCCGAGGCCGCGCGCAAGCTGGGCGTCAGCCGGAGCACCCTCTACCGCCGGATGGACAAGCTGGGAATCGGCGGCAAGCTGATCCCCCAGTAAACCCTGTCAAGTCGGCGCGTTCGCATCCGATGAAGAACAGAGCAGGGGCCAGCCCTTATTGTGGTGGTGGTGTATAGTGTGGCCAAAATTATTTACTTGAAATCCAAACTAAAAATTCAGCCTTTTAACTTGAATACCATTAAACTGGCAGTTATTATTTCAGCCATATTCGGGATGTTTTATTTTTGGAATTTCAATTTCCATCCCATTTTAAACATTGGTTTAAAAGGCATCTTGATTTCTGTATTGTATTTTTTGTTTATTAATAAATTGCATATTTCAAAAGACATCAATAATTTTATTGCCAATTATACTTTAAAAAATGATTCGAGAATTAGCTAGATTAAAAAAACAAATAACATATAACAAATAACGTTTAACCTTTTCACGACTATGATCTATTTTCTGCACGTTATTTATGGCATCGCAATGGCTTATTTCGGATTGATTTCTCCGGGAATGCTGAATATGACCGTACTTAAAACCCGGTTGAATGTGGGCAAAATTGAAAGTGTGAAATTCGCTTTAGGAGCGGCTTTTATTGTTTTTATTCAGGCCGGGATTGCATTGTTTTTTGCCGATTTTCTCATTGAAAATCCAAAAGTTATTGCGGCTTTAAAAATAGCAGGCGTTTTTGTGTTTTTCATCTTGGCAATTTTTTTCTTCATGCTTTCCAGAAAAAAAATGGAAGCAAAGCGTAAAATAAGTAAAGGAAATTATTTTTTTAAAGGAATGGCAATGTCCTCGGTGAATATGCTGGCCATCCCGTTTTATCTGGGAATCAGTATTTATTTAGGTTCCATCAATAAAATAATTATTGAACAGCCTTATATTTTCTTATTTATCCTTGGCGCGGCAACCGGCTCATTTTTATTGTTTTACACCTATATATTTTTCGCAAAAGTAATCAGTAATAAAATTTCATTTATTGCGACCAACATCAATATTATCTTAAGTTTATTATTTTTGTCGTTGGGGATTTTTACGCTCATTAAACTATTAGGTTAATTTATTAGATACAAAAAAATATTTTTATTTATTCCATATGATCGACGCCATTGAAAAAAACTTGCACAGAGGAATTCAGCTTTTAAATTGTATTTCCGATGATGAATACAACAATGCAACCATTGCGCCATATTATTCAAGTATTGGTGTTCATATGCGGCATATTTTGGATGTTTTTGATTGTGTTTTTGATGGACTGGAATCTGGCAGTATCAATCTAATCAATCGAAAAAGAAATGAATTGGCTGAAAATTACACCCAGCATGGCATTGCTTATTTTGAAGAAATTTTACGGCGATTAAAATTACTGGAAAATGCAGATTTCAATAAAATTGTGATGGTCACCGATGATTTGGGCTTGGGAATTGTTTCTGCAAATTATACTTTGGGCGGCATTTTAATTCAGGCGCACAGCCACGCCATTCATCATTTTGCAAGTGTGGGTTATGTTATTTCCCAACTTGGAATTGCACTTCCTGATATTGATTTCGGATTTAATCCAACCACGCCTAAACAGCATTTATCGCGTTAGCATTTAGGGTGCCTATCTTTTTTAAATACTTTTTATAGTTGAAATAAACAGTAAGCAAATAACTTAAATTGGTGTAGCTTCCTTTGTTTAGTTTTTTGTTTTTTACGCCAATGAGATAGATAAGTTTCCAATGATTTTTGATGGATTTTAGGGCGGTAAAATAACTCCCTTTTGACGGATCATAAATATGCGTGGGCTCAGAAATTACGCCGTTTATTTCAATAATTTTTAAATTTTCACCTTTTAGCAATTCTTCAAAATTGTTGTATTTCAAATCGATTCTTCCATAGTACCAGCCTTTAATTTTGGCATTTAGGTTGTCTAAAAAATTATCCAATTCTTTATTTATCAAATGATTGCCATTGATAAACTGGGTTCCTTTTGAATGATTTCCGATTACATTTAAAATAACTTCTTCCGCATTATTGGGAATCGTTTCAAGGATATCTTTATTTAATTCCTTAATTAAATCCGAATAATGTTTGGCCCTTTCGTTGTTCATCATGAGTTCCAAAAGCGTTGAATTTCCGTCGCCAATAACCGTTAAATATTTTTTAAGGGTAACCGAAGTAATTTTTCCGGTTTTTTCGCCTGGAAGTCTGTGATAAAAAATGCCGCATTCATTTTTATAATTCACAAATTCCTGAATAATTAAATTGATGGAATTGTATTTCTTAAGATAAACGGAAAGTTCAATTTCATTCTTAATTTTTGTCACAAGCAGCCCTCTAAAACCAATATCCGGTTTAATAATTAATGGAAATTCAATGTTGTTTTTGGCAATTTTTGATAAAATGTCTTGAATATTTTCACCCTTTTCCACATAAATAGTAATCGGACAATAATTGGAAGGCAGCAATTGAATTGTTTTATATTTTGATTCCAATCCGTTTCCTGAACCTTCTATGCCCGGATTAACGGCTGAAAAAAATCCGAAACTTCTAGCCTTTATGGCCAAATAAAACGCATACGGCAACAACGGAACATAAAATAGAGTCGATGGCCAATATTCCCAGTTTGTAATTTTTTTGAAATTATTGCCTCCCATTATTTGCTGTTGAACAATGCATTTAGAATTATTTTAATGCCTAAAATACCCAAAACAATGGCGGTTATGGCCAGCACTATGCCAACAATAAGGTATAAATAATTATTTTGCTGTTTGATGGCTTTAAACCCTATGGTGATTAAAATTGGCGCCGCGATTAGTAGGGGCAAAGTGGCCAGTTCATATTTTAAGCCTCTAAACAATTCGTTTCTATCTGTTCCCATTGGTGTAATTTTGAATGGCAGCTCGCACGTTTTTGTGTTTTTTCAGCAGTTCAACAGCTTTCTCTTCTGAGATATTCAATTCCTCCATCAGCATTTTTGTTCCTCGAATCACCAGTTTATCGTTAGTTAATTGCATATCAACCATTTTATTGCCTTTTATTTTTCCAAGCTGAATCATAACGCTGGTTGAAATCATGTTTAAAACAAGTTTTTGGGCAGTTCCTGCTTTCATTCTTGAACTTCCGGTCACAAATTCCGGACCCACCAAAACCTCAATAGGAAATTTAGCAATTTTTGCCAGCGGACTTCCAACATTGCACGTAATGCATCCGGTTATAATATTATTTTCATTGCATCTTTGGATGCCGTTAATCACATAAGGCGTGGTTCCTGAAGCGGCTATTCCGATAACAACATCGCTGCTGTTTATGTCATGGCTTTTTAAATCTTCCCAACATTGTGAGGTGGAATCTTCGCCAAATTGAACGCCTTTTCTGATGGCAGTGTCGCCGCCTGCAATAATGCCGACAATCAAGTTGTGCGAAACGCCAAAAGTGGGCG
>JAWOHJ010000143.1:0-8245 GCA_046485225.1 Lutibacter sp.
CTCGGCTTGAACCCTGTCAATCATATAGCCTAAAATCCATCCTCCGTCTTTACAATGCGAGTATAATTGTTTTTTACAGTACTCACAAGAACCACAAGAAGTAATGCAGGAAATAAGCACTTTGTCGCCTTTTTTGTATTGCGTTACACTTTCTCCAACTTCTTCAACAATACCAACGCCTTCGTGGCCCAATATTCGTCCTTTGGTTATTTCCGGATTTTTACCTTTGTATATTCCTAAATCTGTACCGCAAATGGTGGTTTTTAAAACTTTAATAATTGCGTCAGTTGCTTTTAATATTTTTGGCATTGGCCTTTCTTCCAGTGCGATATTGTGATCTCCATGATATACGAGTGCTTTCATTTTTATGTTTTTTAAGTTAAAATAATATTTTGCTGCCACATTAAAATTGAAATGCAACATTTTGTTGTTTGAAGTAAATAAATCTTATTTACTTTGTTTTGGTAAAATCCTTTGTTCCTTGGGAAAGATAATTCCCAAATATATTTCGGAAGTTATTGCCTGATTAAAATGATTTCCTTTTGAAAATTTCATTTTTTTTAGTCAGTCACAAATGTGTGATGTTGTAATATACGAAATTTTACCCGATTAATTGCCTTTAATCCGCTTTAATGTTTATAATTAAATCAAAAATAAGGCCGTTTTAAGGGAGAATTAAATAAGAAAGCCATTGTAAAACTTGACGTGTTTTATTTATGAGTAGATTTTTGAATTTTGAAAAACGCTAAATCACTTTAGATAACAGCCTGATTTCATCTGTTATAAAATCGAATAAAATAGTGTCGACAATTTGCTGTGTTTCATTTGGAAATTGCAGTTCAACAAGAGCCGTGCTTTTAATCCAATTTTCAATTTCAGGAATGTGCTTCTTTCTTAAAGATTTCAACACAGGAACACCTAAATCCGACAAAGCTGTGGCGTTAAAATGTTGTTCGTATTGATTTTTCATAGGAATGACCATCAATTTCTTTTTTAAAAAAATGGCTTCCGCCGGAGTTTCAAATCCTGCACCACACAAAACTCCTTTACACGATGCCAAGCTTTTTTCAAATTTTTTGCCGTTAATCGGCTTCACATAAACATTCTTTTTCTGATAATACTTTTCTGTTTCTTTAGAAAACACCTTCCATTTTACACCTTTAATTTTGGAAAGCACTTCTATAATTCGCTCATCGGAATAGGCGGGTAAATAAACAGTATAATGCTCTTTTTCGGTTCGCTTTAGCAACCTTATGGCCGACCTGATAATTGGCGTATAAACTTTATCATTGTATTTTTTAAAATGAAAGCCATAATTAATTTTGCATTTCGCATAGTTTTTTATGATAAAGCTTCCTAAAATATCGAAGAAAATTGGTTTGGGAACTTTTTCTGTATATAAAGCGCTTTGGTGGCTTAAAGAAATGCATTTTACACCTTTAAAATAGCAAGCCCACGCGGTTATTGGCTCAAAATCGTTGATTACTAAATCGTACTCTTTAACCGGACAGTTGATAATTTCTTTAATGACGCTGGCAATAGAATTCCTTTTAAAGGTCTTCATAAAATCGATTCCGCCGTTTTTACCAAAATAAAAACTCAGGCCTTTATAAACATAATCAACGTCGTAAGGCAAAACAATTTCGGCTTGCGTACCACTGATTAAAATATCAACCTGGGCGCGTTTTAACAAGGCCGGAATAATTTCCTTTGCCCGGCTTAAATGTCCGTTCCCTGTTCCCTGTATGGCGTATAATATTCGCATTAAAATTTAAAATTAAAGTCGGCCATTAAATGTCCGAACAATTCTTTGGCCGTTTGGTCAATGGAATCTATTTCCTCCAAATCCATTCCAACTTCCTCTTTTTGATAATGGGCGGCATCGTATTTATATAAAATCCACTGCTCATTATTATATTCCAGAGCGGTTAAATTTTCTACCCAGTCACCTGAATTTAAATAGTGAGCGCTTCCTTTGTTTGTAATGATTTCCTTAATTATTGGCTGGTGAATATGGCCACAAACCACATAATCAAATTGGTTGTCTATGGCTATTGTGGTGACCGTTTCTTCAAAGTTATTGATAAATTTTACGGCCGATTTTACGCTGTCCTTAATTTTTTTGGACAATGAAATTTTTTCTTTTCCGAAAAAATGGCTGATATTGTTTACGCCCCTGTTGATAAGAATTAAGGAATCATAACCAACAGCGCCCAATTTTGCAAGCCACTTGGAATGTTGCATCGTGACATCAAAAACATCGCCGTGAAAAAACCAGGCTTTTTTGCCATCCAATTCAAGCACAACTTTGTTTTTTATGGAGAATTTGCCCATATTAAAGTCAACAAATTTTCGGAACATTTCATCGTGGTTGCCGGTAATATAGTGAACTTCTTTTCCTTCAGAAATCCAGCCCATAATATATTTCAACACTTTCATATGCGATTTTGGCCAATAGCGTTTGCTGAATTGCCAAATATCAATAATATCACCGTTTAAAATAACGACAGCAGGATTGATGCTTTTTAAATACAATAACAGTTCTTTGGCGTGGCAGCCATAGGTTCCTAAATGTACATCCGATATAACGACAACTTCTACACTTTTTTTCTTCTTGTAAGAATTCACCTATTTGAAAATTATATTCAAAACAGAATAATTAATAGGTGCAATTACGTAAGTTGTTGTTATTAAATAGTTCTGTGAATATTATAAGTACGTTATCAATTAAATAATGAATACTTCGCCAAACCAAAAAATTTAGAGGGTTGCTTTTTTACAGTGATAAATATAGGCTGATGGAATGTTGTCTTTAATTTTTTCAATATAGCAGGAATCAAATATTTTTTGAAATTTCTTGAACGTCATTTTAGCATATAATACTTGGCTATAATAAGCATCACTCACAAGTTTATCATAAACATCTTGAATGAAGTGATTTAATTTTATGTATTAATTGTAAGTTCGTCTCAAAAATATCATTAGTATAATGATTAAACAATTGCTTTACCTATGTAAACCAAGGTATTTCCAGTTTCAATTTCAAAGGATTCATCTAATGAAGAAATAATGTGTATAAAACCAGTTTCGTCTTTTAAAAAAATTGGTATTGCGTGTGTTTCATAACCTATTTCCTTTAATAAACTATTGAAATGTTCTCGTGAATTAACATTTATCTCATTTATAAACGGAAAATCTCGCACTACTTCACTTAAATTAATAAAATCATCTTTATGAGTGAATAAATGATTTTTTGAAATCTCAAATTCATGAATCAATTCATCCGTTGAAACAATTCTAAAAGCACCGTTTTCTCCAAAATTTACAGCATATTTTTCAATTACGTATTTGTTTAAATTTGGGTTACTGGTTAAAGCGAGCAAATAACCTATATCGTTAAGCTCAACATCTTCCAATAATTCATCCTCATAAACATTGCCTTTCATAGCTTCTAACCCCAGCAATTTTGCCCGGTTAATATTGTCGATATTGTTATCTATTATAACAACCCTTCTGCCATTTTTCTTTAAATAATCGGCTATTAAACGCGCAAAATTTGAGCCCCCGATCATCATTATTCCGTCAGAAGATTTTAAAAACACCCCTGTTAACTTGGCAAACAAGCGCGCAGTTGTTGCGTTTAACAATACCGTTCCCAAAACAACCATAAAAACCAATGGCGTAATATATTCTGCGTCTGGCTCTCCCTGCATAGAAAGTTTCAATCCGAATAATGATGCAATACCTGCAGCCACAATTCCTCTTGGGCCCACCCAACTTATAAAAAGTTTTTCATTAAAACTTAAACCGGAATTTGTAGTGCTTAAAAAAACGCCTAAAGGTCTTAAAACAAAAACCACAATAGCAAATAAAACTAGTGTTTCCCATCTATACAGGAGCAACATGTCGCTTATATTGATGTTAGCCGACAGTAAAATGAACAATATTGAAATTAATAAAATGCTTATGGATTCTTTAAAATAACGAATCTCTTTTAATTCGTCCACTTTTAAGTTACCAAGCACCATCCCCATGACAACTACGGTTAGCAAACCCGATTCGTGGGCGAATGAATCGGACAACACAAATACGGCAAGCACAATCGCCAAAGAAGCAACATTGAGCAGATAATGAGGAATTAATTTTTTTTTGATGGAAAAATAAAAGGCATAAGCTGAAGCAAAACCAATAGAAAAACCAACAATAACTATTTTTCCAAATTCAATTAAAGCTTCAATTGTATAATTATATCCTTCTCCAACCCGTATAAATTCAAAAATTAAAACGGCTGCCAAAGCACCGATAGGGTCAATTAAAATACCTTCCCATTTTAATACGGTTGAAACATCTTTTTTCAAGGGAATATTTCTCAAAATTGGCGCTATCACTGTTGGTCCGGTCACAATAATTAAGGCAGAAAATAAAAAAGATATTTCCCAGCTGATGTTAAAAATGAAATGTGTGGCAAATCCTGCGCCTAAAAAAGTAATTAAAGAACCCAGTGTGATTAATTTAAGAATCGCCGGCCTAACATTTAAAATTTCTTCTTTTTTTAATGTTAAACCGCCTTCGAACAAAATGATGCTTATGGCTAAAGACACAAAGTTATAAAGACGTTCATCGGGAAATAGTCCCTCTGTGCCATTCCAAACAGGCTCCATCCATTTTGTGCCATCAGCAGAAATTAATGTTGAAATCGGGCCCACGAACAATCCAATTAAAATTAAGGGTAAAATTGCCGGAAGTTTCAATTTCCAAGCCACCCATTGCGCAATAATTCCTAAGACAATAATTCCAGCCAATTCTAACATATATTCCTTATTTTTTTGGATTGCCTTTTGTTGATATTTAGGCAGCACTGCAAGGTAATTAAATATATTTTACCAATCAGTACATGATGTTTTCACCAACAAGACATTATTGCATTTATGGTACCCTGGCACTTTCTTATCTATACATATCTGTTATAAAAATTAAAAAATAGATTAAACCTATTTATTCCAACCAATATTCTTTTTACTTGATCTGGCACAATTTTATTCATTCGCTTAATTATTACTTAAATTGTTTTATGTACATTTATTCCTTATTATAAATAAATGAGTTGTTTAATTAAAACGATTAACAATGGACAATAAAATAGACGAACCTTTCTCCTTTAAAAAAAGGTTAGAAAGTTTTAGCTACGCATTTAAAGGCTTTATTTGGTTATTTCGTTTTGAACACAATTCCCGAATTCATCTTTTTTCTTTAATTATTGCGGTGATTGCCGGATTTTTCTTTCAAATTTCAAATGAAGAATGGTCATTGTTGTTAATTGTTTCCGGATTTGTTTTTTCTGCGGAAGCCTTTAATTCATCCATTGAGTTTTTGGCAGATGAAGTTTCTCTGGAAAAACGCGATAGAATAGGAAAATCAAAAGATCTTGCCGCTACCGGTGTGCTTATTGCCGCTTTTGCTGCCGCAATTGTGGGTTTGATCATATTTCTGCCAAAAGTAATCTCTCTTTTTAATTAATATAACCATGAAAAACAATAACAAAATTAAATCAATAGTCTTATTCTTATATCTCTGGTTGTGCATTGGTTTCCCTTTGGGTTTGTGGGTTTTATTGGCCGGGCCTTCAAAATGGCTGGCTGAATATTCGCGCTCAACAGACATGGAAATGTCCAAAGAAAATATTTTAGGAAAACTAATTATCATCGTTTATGTGATTGTTGCTTTTTTATTGGCGCTTCTCTTCCATTGGTTCATAAAACGATCAAAAAGTCAGGCTGTAAAATGGATCATACCGGGAATATTAACTTTGATTCTACTCACTTCAGTCTATATTTTTAGTTTCAATCCTCAATGGTTGATCAGCTATTCAGCAGGAGATCCGATAAAAAATATAGAAAATCACCAACAAAAAAATAAAGACCAGCTAGAGTTTGTTTATGGCGCCTATCCAAACGAAGAAATGATAAAATCTCTTAAGGAGCAGGGATACGACGGGATCATTTCGTTGTTGCATGAAATGGTCATTCCGGCTGAACCCGCTTTGATGAAAGATGAAAGTAAAATTGCTGAAAAATATGGTATCAAGGTCATTAATATGCCTATGATGCCATGGATTTCAGGAAATGAAAAAACACTGGAAGCTGCTAAGAAATTTATTGAAACTGAGAAAGGAGTTTATTATGTGCATTGTTATCTAGGACGTGACAGGATCAATATTTTTAAATCGGCAGCAAAAAAATACGGGATTAAAATAAGCGACGATAAAAACATAACCACCCGCCGCATGGAAGACCAGCCAGCCTGGGAAAGAGGCGATTATTTTAAGTTAGAAGAAGGCGTATATTTAACACCCTACCCAACCGACGACGAATTCACGATGTTTGTGCTTAACGACTATTTTAAAACAGTTATTTCGTGGCTTGACAATGATGTGGCAGATAACCAGCCTTGGATTGCAAAAGAAGCAAAAATTTTTACGGATTATCCTATGAATTATATTCATTATCCGATTACTTCAACTTTTAATCAAAAGGATTTGGATGCCTTAAAAGCGTTGATTAATTCGAATGAAAAACCAATTCTTTTGCATGGATTCCTGACCAATGATCCTATTTCTAGATTTATTGTTGCCAATTATTAAGAAATTTGAATCGGATAAGAATTTTTGAATTTTATATTATAGCTGGGAGAACCATTTGCTAAATGGCTTTTTAGCCAACATGGCATTGTAGTATTTTAATTGTCCGGTAACTTCTTCACCCAGCCAACTTGGTTTGGTAAATGCTGCATTTTCATCGGGAAGTTCAATTTCGGCAATGATCAATCCACTATTTTCTAATAAAAATACATCAACTTCAAAATACAAATTATCATTGGCAGGAACAAGATGCCTAATTTTTTCAATGATTGTGGGTTCACAAAGCAGCAATAAATTTTCGGCTTCGTTTACGGGAATTTCCTTTTCCCACTCAAAACGGGTGGTTCCGGACGCATTTCCTATTCCTTTTACAGTGATAAAGCCTTGACGGTCTTGTATTCTGACACGCACCGTTCTTTCCGGTACCGTCGATAAAAAACCCTGTGCTATTTTATGGCTTTTTACGACGTATTTTTTAAAATCTCCTGAAACTAAAAATTTACGTTCTATTTCCTTGCTCATTTAATGTTTATCTGAATTTTAGTTCCCAATTAAGTCCGGCGGAATAAATCCAAAAATAACTTCCCGGATCAAAGCTTTTTTCCTGATGCGCAACACCCGCAATTATTCCCCAGGCATTTTGTTTGTTTGAAGAGGTAAAATAATAGCCGGCATTTAATTTCTGAGACTGCAAATTTATGATGGCATCTTCATTCCCTTCCAAACTATATCTTTCAAATTCAGGAGAAAATCCCATTCCCAGCGAAACGCTAAAATAATTGTCGGCATCGCTTCTGTATTTTCTGTAATTTATCACGCCCGATTTGCTGGTTCCCGAATCTCCCGGCGTTAAATAAGGCCGAAAATTCCAGTAGCTGTTTCCTGTATACCAACCAACAGAACCTGTATAAATAGTGGTAGTGGTTTCATATTTTAAAGCCCTGAAACCCAAAGAAACCTCAAAACTTTTTGGCAACGATTTGTATAATTCTGCGCCATATCTTACATCGGGAAACAAAAAAGTGTTTGCGAATCCGAGATTTAAATAGGCATACAATCCTTTTGTAATTTTTGGATACATATCCACTTCCACCTGAATTCCGTTTTCATTAAAACTCCTTCTGAAGTTCATTTTTGCAGCAATACTTCCGTATTTTGTTTGTCGGCCATAATTAAGCGTATAATATTGCATCGGATCAAATGTTTCCGAATAAAAATCGACCAACGTTTTAATTCCAATCGTATTGAAACTCAGTGAGGTGGTCAGTTTCTTTTTAAAATTTATCGCTTTTTGATCGTTCGGATTTTGGTCTAAAACTAATTGTATGGTACGCAAAGCTTCTTCAGGATTTTTTGAATTTTCCTGGGCAGTTGCTTTCAAATACAAAATCTCTGCATCTGAAGGAAAATATTTCAATGCATTGTCTGCCATTTCCAAAGCGCTAAACGGCGTGTCGGACCACAAATCATTGTTTATGGCCGCAATCCAGTCGGTTTTTCTTTGCGGATCCTTTTCCAGAATATAGGAAAGCAGTGTTCTTGCCTTGTTGTATTCTCCATCCCAAGAATAAGTGCTCGCCAAAAAAGAACGAATATCGTGGTAATCGG
>JAWOHJ010000178.1:0-7490 GCA_046485225.1 Lutibacter sp.
CATTGAACCAAACATAGGGGTGGTAAATGTGCCGGACAGCCGATTGACAAAATTGGAAGAATTGGTAAAACCTGTGCGTGTTCAAGCTGGAACAATTGATATTGTTGATATTGCAGGACTGGTGCGTGGCGCAAGTAAAGGAGAAGGATTGGGAAATCAGTTTTTAGGAAACATTAGAGAAACAGATGCCATTATTCACGTAATTCGTTGTTTTGACAATGACAATATTATTCACGTTGATACCACAATTGATCCGTTAAGAGATAAAGAAACCATCGATTTTGAGCTTCAGTTAAAAGATTTGGAGACTTTAGATAAGAAAATTGATAAGGTAAAAAAAGCTGCACGAACGGGCGTTAAGGAAGCCCAAAAAGAATTGGAGGTTTTAGAAAGAGTCAAAAAAGGATTGGAAGCCGCCAAATCGGTAAGAGCGATTGATTTAACCGAAAAAGAACGCGAAGAATACATAAAACCATTGCAATTTATTACGGACAAGCCGGTATTGTATGTTTGCAATGTTGATGAAAAATCGGCCGTTACCGGAAATGACTATGTAAATATTGTAAAGGAGGCGGTAAAAGGTGAAAACGCAGAAGTGATTATTTTAGCTGTTGGAACGGAAGCAGATATTACGGAATTGGAATCTTTTGAAGAGCGTCAGCTTTTTTTGGAAGATTTAGGATTAAAAGAACCGGGAGCATCTGTTTTAATCAGAACAGCCTACAAACTATTAAACCAGCAAACTTATTTTACCGCAGGAGTTAAAGAAGTGCGTGCATGGACAATTAATGTTGGAGATACCGCGCCACAGGCTGCCGGAGTTATTCACACCGATTTTGAAAAAGGTTTTATCAGGGCAGAAGTGATTGCTTATGAGGATTTTGTGAAATACGGAAGTGAAGCCAAAGTGAAAGAAGCCGGAAAAATGCGTGTTGAAGGTAAAGAATATATTGTACAAGATGGTGATATTATGCATTTTAGGTTTAATGTGTAAACGTTTAATCGTATAATTGTTTATTCGTTTTTTTTTGAATAGATTAAACATTTAATTATCAATTTTAAATTGACTTTCGACTTTCAAACTTTTTAACTTTTAACCTTATAAGTGTTAATAATTATTTTGACAGACTTTTTTTTATTTCTTAAAGCAAAATAGTACTTTAGCCACGCTTCAAGAATCACAAGATATAAATGACAGATCAAACAGCATATACCGAGGATAATATTCGATCGCTTGATTGGAAAGAACATATCAGACTTCGTCCCGGAATGTATATCGGTAAATTAAGTGATGGATCATCACCCGACGACGGTATTTATATTTTGATCAAAGAAGTTATCGACAATTCCATTGATGAATATGTAATGGGCGCCGGTAAAACGATTGAAGTTCTGGTGAAAGAGGAAACTGTTACCGTTCGGGATTACGGCCGTGGTATTCCGTTGGGAAAAGTGGTGGATGTAGTTTCAAAAATGAATACCGGAGGAAAATACGATTCTCTTGCGTTTAAAAAATCTGTCGGACTAAATGGCGTGGGAACCAAAGCGGTAAACGCCTTATCATCTTATTTCAAAGTGCAGTCTTTCAGAGACGGAAAAACAGTTTTTGCCGAATTTGAGAAAGGAAATATCACCCACGTTGAAAAACCTGAAGAAACAGCGCATCGTAAAGGAACTAAAGTAACCTTTGTTCCCGATAAAAGCATTTTTACAAAATTCAAATACAGAAACGAGTATATTGAAAAAATGATTAAAAATTATGTGTACTTAAACACAGGTTTAACCATCATTTTTAACGGAGAAAAGTATTTTTCAGATAACGGATTGAAAGATTTGTTGGAAGAAAATATTTCCGAAGAGTCGATGTTGTTTCCGGTAATTCATCTGAAAGGAACTGATATTGAAGTTGCGATTACCTACAGCAAAGCGCAATACAGTGAAGAATATCATTCTTTTGTAAACGGACAACATACTACGCAAGGAGGAACTCATCAAAATGCATTTAGGGAAGCCATCGTAAAGACAATACGTGAGTTTTTTGGAAAAAACTATGATGCGGCCGATGTTCGAAAATCCATTGTTTCGGCAATCAGCATAAAAGTAATGGAGCCTATTTTCGAAAGCCAGACCAAAACCAAATTGGGCTCAACGGAAATGGGCGATAAATTGCCAACTGTGCGAACTTATATCACCGATTTTATTAAGACAAATCTCGACAATTACCTTCATAAAAATCCGATTGCTGCCGAAAGAATCCAGAAAAAAATATTACAGGCAGAAAAAGAACGTAACGATTTATCGGGTATCAGGAAATTAGCCCGTGAACGTGCTAAAACAGCAGGATTGCACAATAAAAAATTACGCGATTGTCGGGTTCATTTAAGCGATTTAAAGAAAGAAAATCGTTTGGAAAGTACCTTGTTTATTACAGAAGGAGATTCGGCCAGCGGTTCCATCACCAAATCAAGAAATGTAAATACCCAAGCGGTATTCAGTTTGCGTGGGAAGCCTTTGAATTCCTATGGAATGAATAAAAAAATCGTCTATGAAAATGAAGAATTTAACTTGTTGCAGGCGGCTCTAAATATTGAAGAATCCATAGAAGACCTACGCTATAACAATATTGTGATTGCAACTGATGCCGATGTTGACGGAATGCACATTCGCTTGCTGTTAATCACTTTCTTTCTGCAATTTTTCCCTGAATTAATCAAAGAAGGCCATTTGTATATTTTGGATACGCCGCTGTTTAGGGTGCGAGACAAAAAACAGACTTTTTATTGCTATTCCCCGGAAGAAAAACAAAATGCAATCGATTCCTTAAGAGGAAAACCGGAAATTACGCGATTTAAAGGATTAGGTGAAATTTCGCCCGATGAATTTGCCAATTTTATTGGTGATGATATTCGTTTGGATCCCGTAATGCTTGATAAAGAAATGTCTATTGATAAAATGCTGGAATTTTATATGGGAAAAAACACACCCGACCGTCAAAAGTTTATTATAGAAAATTTAAAATTTGAATTGGACATTATAGAAGAAAATTTATGATTTACGCCCTTCGACTGCGCTCAGGGTGACGGTTTAAGATTTAAATAGTAAAAAAATAGAACAAACCAATTTCCTTCCCTTTTGGAAGGATTAAGGATGGGAAATATGGAAGAAGAAAATAACGAAAACGAGCATTTAGAAGAACACTTAAACGAAGAGTTTGGAAATCAGACAACCATTACCAAGGTTACGGGAATGTATAAAGACTGGTTTTTGGATTATGCTTCGTATGTTATTTTAGAGCGTGCCGTTCCTGCCTTAAAAGACGGTTTTAAGCCGGTTCAACGCCGAATCATGCATTCTATGAAGGATTTGGATGACGGCCGCTATAACAAAGTGGCGAACGTTGTTGGGCATACCATGCAATACCATCCGCACGGTGATGCTTCTATTTCTGATGCTTTGGTGCAATTGGGCCAAAAAGAATTGCTGATTGATATGCAGGGAAACTGGGGAAATATTTTAACCGGTGACCGTGCTGCAGCAGCACGTTATATTGAAGCCCGTTTGTCGAAATTTGCTTTGGAGGTGGTTTTCAACCCAAAAACTACGGATTGGCAATCTTCTTATGACGGCAGAAAAAAAGAACCTATCGATTTACCCGTTAAGTTTCCGCTGTTGCTGGCTCAAGGCGCAGAAGGAATTGCAGTCGGACTTTCAACAAAAATTTTGCCGCATAATTTCAATGAATTGATAGATGCTTCCATAAAACATTTAAAAGGAAAACCCTTTACGTTGATTCCAGATTTTTTAACTGGTGGAATTGCAGATGCTTCAGGATATCAAGACGGGAAAAGAGGAGGAAAAATCAGGGTGAGGGCAAAAATTAGCCAACTTGATAAAAAAACATTGGTGATTACCGAAATTCCTTTCGGAACAACCACATCCACGTTGATTGATTCCATTTTAAAAGCAAACGAAAAAGGAACCATTAAAATCAGGCAAATAGAAGACAATACCGCTGCCAATGTTGAAATTTTGGTGCATTTGCCAAGCGGCATTTCACCCGATAAAACCATTGACGCGCTCTACGCTTTCACCAGTTGCGAAAATCCGATTTCGCCTTTATGTTGTGTGATTGACGATAACAAACCAGTTTTTATAGGTGTTTCAGAAATTTTAATTCGGTCAACAAACCATACCGTAGAGTTGTTAAAACTGGAGCTTGAAATCCAGTTAAATGAATTGGATGAGCAATGGCATTTTGCTTCATTGGAACGTATTTTTATTGAAAACAGAATATACAGAGATATTGAAGATCAGGATACTTGGGAAGGCGTAATTAAAGCGATTGATGAAGGTTTAAAACCGCACATAAAACATTTAAAACGTCCGATTACCGAAGAAGATATTGTGCGTTTGACCGAAATTCGAATCAAGAAAATATCAAAATTTGATATCGACAAAGCCAAACAATTTATAGAAAGTCTGGAAGAAAAAATTGAGGAAGTCAAAAAACATCTGGCGAATATTATAGAATTTGCCATTGACTATTTTAAAAATCTTAAACTAAAATACGGAAAAGGGAAAGAGCGCCTGACAGAAATTCGTTTGTTCGATGATATTATTGCCACAAAAGTGGTGATGAGAAACACAAAATTATATGTAAACAGGGAAGAAGGTTTTGTGGGAACTTCCCTAAAAAAAGACGAATATATTGACGATTGCGCCGATATTGATGATGTGATTGTTTTTAGGGGCGACGGCGTGATGCTGGTTACAAAAGTCGATGCAAAAACGTTTGTGGGAAAAGACATTATTCACGTGGCAGTATTTAAAAAGAATGATACGCGCACCGTTTATAATATGAATTACAGAGACAGCAAAAACGGACCGAGTTACATAAAACGTTTTAACGTTACCGGCGTTACGCGTGATAAAGAATACGATTTAACAGCTGGAAATAAAGGATCTCAGGTACTTTATTTTACCGAGAATCCGAATGGCGAGGCCGAAACAATCAGCATTAATTTACGCGCCGCAGGAAGCGTTAAAAAATTGAAATGGGATATTGATTTTTCGGACTTGGCCATAAAAGGACGAAGTTCCAGAGGAAACATCGTTACAAAACACGCCATCAAAAAAATTGAATTGAAATCGGAAGGTGTTTCAACCTTGAAACCTCGAAAAATTTGGTTTGATGAAACGGTGCAACGCTTAAATGTTGACAATAGAGGTGAATTATTGGGCGAATTTAAGCCTGAAGACCGTTTGTTAATTATTAACCAGAAAGGAATCATTAAAACCATCAAGCCAGAACTTTCCACACATTTTGAAAGCGATATGATTGTGCTGGAGAAATGGGTTCCGGAAAAACCGATTTCCGTGATTTATTATGATGGCGACAAGGAAAAATACTTTGTGAAACGATTTATGATTGACAATCCTAATAAGGAAGAAGTATTTATTTCTGAACATCCAAAATCGCAACTTGAAATTGTTGCCACAGAATACCGGCCAATGGCAGAAGTACAGTTTTCAAAACGAAATTTGGAGCCTATTCAATTAAATTTTGAAGAATTCATTGCAATCAAAGGCATAAAAGCACAAGGAAATCAACTGACTGCCGATAAAATCAAGCAAGTGAATATGTTGGAGCCTTTGCCTTATGAACCTCCTGTAATTGAAACTATGGAAGTGAATGACGAAGAGGTGATAGACAACAGCCCTGAATCTTTTGATGATGATTCGGATTCTGAAAATGACAGTCTGGCCGATGAAGCGGGACAAATAAAGTTGTTTTAAGTTTTTGAGAAAATAGAATAGAGAAAAGAGAAAAAAGACAGCACGATACCAGCAACTTTCTAACTTTTAGCAGTCAAACTTTTTAACTGTAAACTTACTTTAATCCTTCATAGAAAGTTAATTCATAGTCTTTTAACAGCGCTGGATGTGCAATTTTGATCAAATCTTTTAAAACCAAATCCGGTCGGGCAGGAGCAAGTTCAAAATAAACAATGCCGCCCAATGCTCCTTGCTTGTTCACATAAGTGAATATATTTTTGTTTTGAAATGCAGTGAATTTTGGATACATATCACTTGCTTCTTCAAGCTGCGCCATCGTTTTATAATAACTTGGAGAAATCCACAATTCTGCATCTTTGCCTTTTTCAAACACATTTTCAATATTTAAGGAAAGGCTTCCTTTTCCCTTAGAATCTTTCCACAGATAATTGGTATTGGCATCCTTCAAAAAAGTGGCTTCAAAACTGTCTCCGGCAGGCAAATTCCATACATCTTTAAAAAGTCCGCCCGAAATCACCGTTGGTTTTTCAATCGCTTTTGAGGCAATTGTTTTAGCTTCCAAATAATTTTTTTCAATGTCATTAAAAATGCTGTCAGCCATATTTTCTTTATCAAACAAAACACCAAAAAACTTAATCCATTCTGCACGACCAAGTGGTGTTTCCTCTACCCAATCGCCATTTAAAAGCACCGGAATTCCTAATTTTTCAATGACTGAAAACATTTTATTGTTGCTGTTCAGCGAAAAACCAACGACCAAATCGGGTTTTAAATCGAGCAATAATTCGGTATTGATACTTTCTTCGTGGCCAAGTTCTTTAATGGAACCTTTAGCGATTAAATTTCTTGTTTTTGGAGATGAAACATAATCGGTATTGGGAAAACCCACCAATTTATTTTCAACCTGCAACAATTCCAGCATTGGAATATGCGTAGTGCTTGTGACCACAATGGAATTGATGGGAATTTGGATGGTATTTAAGTCAATGTTTGATTTATTTGAAGTGAGAATAAACTCAAAAGTTTCTGTTGAATTTTGGTAGGGCGCTTTTACAGTAAGTTTTGTATAATCTTTAAAATGCTGAATATCAAATCCATTCGCATATTTAACAGTGCTTTTTTCATTGGTTTTTACAGCTTTTAAATTGCTTTTTTGATCGTTTCCGCAAGACAATAGCAGCATTGTAAAGGCAATTATAAAAACGGTGGAGGAAAGTAATTTCATTAAAAATAATTTTGACAAAAGTAATATTTTAGAAATTTAATATGGACAATTACACTTAATTAATTTAACTTTACGGCAGATTATGGTTCTTATTTATACTTCTGTATAACCAAGTGAAAAGGGAATTCGGTTTAAATCCGAAGCTGTTCCCGCAACTGTAAGCTTAGCCAAGAAATTGGTGGTTGTTATTAGCTTTAAGCCACTGTTCGTTCAGGACGGGAAGGTAAATAACAATACGCGAGCCAGGAGACCTGCCAAAATCTGTATAGTTCAAACTTTCGGGAGAATGGTTTGAGTATGGTTTTTCTATACTTGAAAATTTACCTGATTTATTTATTAATTTATAAATCAAAAAAATGAAAAAAAATTCATTTTATGCTAGTGCGTTATGCCTGTTTTTTGCATTAACGTCTCTTACGGCTCAACAAAAAAATGACAGTATTGAGCAATTAAACGAAGTTGTGGTTAC
>JAWOHJ010000267.1:0-5782 GCA_046485225.1 Lutibacter sp.
TTTATTTTCGGTGATACCGCTTGCTTTAGGCAACAAAATATCCAATGCGCTGGTGGTTACCAAGGTTGAAGTGATCATAAAAAATATAAGCAACAAAAAGACGATATCTGTCATGGACGACATGCTAAACTCCGGACTTATTTTATTTCTGCCTCTTATATCCATAATATTTTATTTAAAGATTGAAAAGATTGAAAAAATTTAAATTTTTAATATTAAATATCAGATATTAAAAGTTGAATATAAAGGTTCTAAACTTTCTCCATTCTCTATTCTCTATTCTCTTTTCTATTTTCTAATTATTAATTATTAATTATTTTAAACCGGTTCGTTTAACAAATCTAAAAATTCTACTGAATGTGCTTCCATTTCATAGACCACTTTATTGGTTCTAACCACCAAATGGTTGTATTGAATATAGGCGATAATGCCCACAATTAAACCTGCAACCGTGGTTGTCATTGCCGTATACAATCCGTCTGAAAGCATTTTAATGTCTATTTGTCCGCCCGCATTTGCTATTTGGTGAATGGCGATAATCATCCCAATCACAGTTCCTAAAAACCCAAGCATAGGTGCTGCGCCTGCGATGGTGGCCAAAACGCTCACGTTTTTTTCGAGTTTATAAATTTCCAAACGTCCTGCATTTTCAATGGCCGTGTTGATATCTGCCAAAGGTTTTCCAATTCGGGAAATCCCCTTTTCAATCAACCTTGCTGCCGGTGAATTTGCCTGGGCACATAAAACCTTTGCCGAATCCAATTTCCCATGAGATACATAATCCCTGATTTGGTTCATAAAATTACTGTCGGTTTTAGATGCGGCTTTAATAGCAAAATAACGTTCAAAATAAATATACAAAGCAACGGTTAACAGAACTAAAAGTATGGCTATGATTATTTGGCCTCCCAAGCCGCCATCCATAATAAGGTTATAAACAGAAAGCGATTTTTCTTGGGGAACAGTCTCCTGTAAAACTTGAGCTGGATCTTGTATAACTTGAGCTGGATCTTGTATCATAATTAAAACGTTGTTATTTTTTTAGTTTTAGTTTTATTTTCAATAAACGAAAATAAAAATTTAAAATTGTATGAGTATTTTTTATAAAAATTCAAAGATAAATTTTTGTGAGTATATTACAAGTTCATATTCCTTATTAACATAAAAGCAATTGCGCCGGTAACAAAACCAATAGCGGCCAACCATGCTATATTTTTTAAGTACCACATAAAATTAATTTTCTCCATCCCCATAGCCACAACGCCGGCTGCAGAACCAATAATTAACATACTTCCGCCAGTTCCAGCAGAATAAGCAACAAAATGCCATAAATAATTATCCATCGGTTCATTAAACATTCCCATACTTGCGGCAACCAAAGGCACATTGTCAATTACTGCTGAACCCACACCCAAAGCCATCACCACAATGTCTATATTTGGTACTACTGCTTTTAAGGATTCTGCACCAATAAATAAAATTCCTAAAGATTCTAAAGCGGCCACAGCCATTAATATTCCAAAGAAAAACAATACGCTTGGCATCTCTATTCTTGACAATGATCGGTGCACAGGGCTATGATACCCAACCGGATTTGCATCCTCAGTAACTATAACACTTGAAATCGAAAATTGAAATCGGCTGTATATTTCAGCAAAAATACCCACAATTGACAATGACAGCATCATTCCAACATAAGGAGGTAAATGGGTAATTGTTTTAAATATTGGCACAAAAATAATGGCCCCCAATCCTAAATATAACATTCTTGCGCCATATTTATTTTTACTGCCCTCCAAATTTTCAACAAAACCATTGTCAACATCTCCTTGAAAAGGTTTCAAAAATGAAGCAATAAATACAGGAACCACCATACAAATAAGCGATGGGATAATGAGATATTCCATCAATTTTGCTGCTGATACTTTTTTGGCAATCCAAAGCATGGTTGTGGTAACATCTCCAATTGGAGACCAGGCACCACCGGCATTCGCAGCAATAATGATTAAACTTGCAAACCACAAACGTGTATTTTTATCCTGAATTATTTTTTGAAGAATGGTAATTAATACAATGGTAGCGGTTAAGTTATCAATAATGGAAGAAAGAATAAATGCCAAAAATGCAAAAATCCATAACAGTCTTTTTTTACTTTTTGTTTTAACAAAGCCTTTGATGGTTGAAAATCCGTCAAAATAATCAATAATCTCCACAATAGTCATAGCACCCAATAGGAAAAACAAAATCTCGGCAGTTTTACCTAAATGATGCAGCAGGGTTTCTTCCAATAAAATATGTCTTTCCTCCAGTGAAAATCCGGAAAAACCTTCTATAAGTTTGTGTGCTGAAGAATCAAACCAATTAGGAACTGTATCAATTCCAAAAGCAACCAAAGCCCATAAAATGGCCATCATAGCCAAAGCGGGAATTAGTTTATCCAGCTTTAAATTATGTTCAAGGGCAATTGCTGCGTATCCTAAAATGAAGAATACTATAATTATTGTTTCCATCTATTGTTTAAAGTTTAAATTAGTTGTTTTAAGGCGATTTCGAAGGCTGTTTTACAGATCTGCTTTTTGTCTGAATTTCTTTTGTGGGTGTTTTCCAGGGCTTTTTTAATGGTATTTGAAATGTCGCCAAAAATAGCGGCATCTTTCATAGGCAATTCCACTCTCGATTCCATTAAATAAGCGAAAACCCTTGCAATACCGCAATTTGAAATAAAATCGGGCAGCAAACTCACTTGTTTGTCGGCAAATTCCATAATGGGTCCGAAGAAAATTTCCTTATCAGCAAATGGAACGTTGGCGCCGGGAGAAATAACTTCCAGTCCCGATGCTGCCATTTTTGTTACCTGATCCTGGGTTACCAAACGTGATGCGGCTGCAGGAACAAATATTTCTGCTGGTAACGACCAGATTTTTTCATTGATTTCATCAAATGGAATGATATTTTCAGCAGTCAGCTGATTGCCGTTTTTTTCTAAAAATAAGGTCCGCATTTCTTTCATAGTAAATCCGGCTTCATTGATCAATCCGCCATTTCTGTCGATAATCCCCACAACTTTAGCGCCCAATTGCGTTAAATAATAGGCAGATGCAGAACCTACATTTCCGAAACCTTGCACAATGGCGCGTTTACCTTCGATGGAACCTCCATAAATTTGGTAATAATGTTTTACGGCTTCGGCAACGCCATAACCTGTTAACATATCGGCAACCGTAAACTTTCTGGATAAATCGGGAGAGAAATTGGCATCTTCAATAACTTTGATAACACCAAAACGCAATTGGCCAATTCTATTGATTTTTTCAGCTTCGGTGGGTTTAAAATGTCCGTTAAAAACTCCTTCCTGCGGATGCCAAACACCACAATCTTCGGTCATTGGTATCACTTCGTGAATTTCATCCACATTTAAATCGCCTCCGGTGCCGTAATAATGTTTAAGTAAAGGCGTTACGGCTTTATACCAACGTCTTAAAACTTCTTCTTTTCTTGGGTCGTTTGGATCAAAGTTGATGCCTGATTTAGCGCCTCCAATTGCCGGACCTGAAACAGTAAATTTTACTTCCATGGTTTTCGCCAATGAAAGCACTTCATTCATATCCAATCCTTTACGCATTCTTGTTCCACCGCCTGCAGCACCGCCTCTTAAAGAATTGATAACGGTCCACCCCTCTGCTTCAGTTTCTTGGTCTTTCCAATGAAAAACGATTTCGGGTTGCTTATCTTCGTACTTTTTTAATAATTTTTTCATCCTGATATTAACTAACTATGACTTAAATTTTTGACTTGTTTTAACAAAATTTCTCTGGTGTTTAAAAAATAATTCCTCCTAAGGGAGGTCACATTTGTGTCATAATTTAGTTGTTAGGCATGATTAATAAAAGTTGATCAAGTGCCACAAATATAATAAAAACTTACGCAAAATGACGAAGATTTTTCGGGAACGATTCACTTTTATTTCCCCAGCTGGTAAAGTAATTTATTCGTTTGATTTTCAGAACTTAACTTATTAAAAAAGTTTAATCAACGAATAATTAAATCGTGATAATACCGCTGATTTTACCCATTTTATCCATTTCGAAAATGTCAATACCACAATCAATCGAACAATTTACCATTTTTATTAATTATGTAAAATTTAACCTAAAAAAGATTTATATTTGAACTAAAAATAAATTTTATATAAAACTCTTATTAATTATGGATTTTAATTTGACCGAAGAACAAATAATGATACGCGATGCTGCACGCGATTTTGCGCAAACCGAGCTTTTGCCTGGGGTAATTGAACGCGATGAAAAACAACAATTTCCTGCCGAACAAATAAAAAAAATGGGGGAACTTGGATTTTTAGGGATGATGGTTGACCCTTTATATGGCGGTAGCGGTTTAGATACAGTATCTTATGTTTTGGCGATGGAAGAAATTTCAAAAATTGATGCGTCGGCTTCCGTAGTGATGTCCGTAAATAATTCGCTGGTTTGCTGGGGATTGGAAACTTTTGGGACTGAAGCACAAAAACAAAAATATTTGGTTCCGCTGGCAAAAGGCGAAATACTCGGCGCTTTTTGTTTGAGTGAGCCTGAAGCCGGTTCTGATGCCACTTCACAGCACACAACAGCCATTGATAAAGGAGATTATTATTTGTTAAACGGCACAAAAAATTGGATTACCAATGGAAGCACCGCTAGTGTTTATATTGTAATCGCCCAAACTGATGTTGCCAAAGGACATAAGGGAATCAATGCTTTAATTGTTGAAAAAGGATTGCCTGGTTTTGCGGTTGGAAATAAAGAGAATAAATTGGGAATTCGAGGATCTGACACACATTCATTAATGTTCACAGACGTAAAAGTACCCAAAGAAAATAGAATTGGCGAAGACGGATTCGGATTTAAATTTGCCATGAAAACACTTGCCGGAGGAAGAATTGGAATTGCCGCTCAAGCATTGGGCATTGCTTCCGGAGCTTATGAATTGGCATTAAAATACTCTAAAGAACGCAGAACTTTCGGAAAAGAAATTAGCCAGCACCAAGCCATTGCCTTTAAATTGGCCGATATGGCAACTTCCATTGAAGCGGCCAGACATTTATGCATAAAAGCTGCCTGGGAAAAAGACCAGCACTTAAATTATGATTTAAGCGGTGCAATGGCAAAATTATATGCCGCGGATACTGCCATGAACGTTACTGTTGAAGCAGTGCAAATTCACGGCGGTTACGGTTTTGTAAAAGAATACCATGTGGAACGTTTAATGCGTGATGCCAAAATTACCCAAATTTATGAGGGAACTTCTGAAATTCAAAAAATAGTAATTTCAAGAGCAATTTTAAGTTAATCCTATCCCAAGCCCTTTCCGAAGGAAAGGGAGTTTGATTTGAAATTAAATAATATGGTTCGAAGACCGATCCCGATATCTATCGGGACAGAAGAAGTAAGGAAAAGAAGTTTGATTTACAATGATAATAATATTTACAAAAAAACTTTTAACTTTTAACTAATAACTAATAACTTATAACTTATAAAAACCCTGTGAAGCACTTACTTCACAGGTTTTTTTTTGTTTAGAATTATTGAAATGTGATCTTCCAAATACTGGAAATAATGCTTCACTCCTATTGGTATTTTAAAAATATTTAGGGTTTAATAATAAATGAATGAATGTTTATTCATACCTTTGCGTTTTAAATATAGAAAAATATGGCACGCAAAATTGATGATGACAAAATAGCGCGAATTAAAGCTTCCACCATGAAAACGATTGTTGATTATGG
>JAWOHJ010000287.1:0-2930 GCA_046485225.1 Lutibacter sp.
TTTTGAAGACAATGCAGGAAAATTCACTTTTGACGAAAATAAAATAAGTCAGGAAGATATTGCCAAAAAGATAGCAGGTATTGGCGGAGGCGCTTTATATAAGGCCACTAAAATTACTGAAATTGAAGAAATTAAGGTATTTGATGAAAATAAATAATATTTTTTTTTATTATTAATAAATTTGTTGTTAATTTGCACCAACAATAAAAATCATATCAAAAAATGAAACAATTTAAATTTTTTATAGCAATTGCACTTTTTGTAAGCGTTTTTGCTGTTTCTTGTAAAGAAACACCTAAAGAAGAAGTACCTGCAGTTGAAGTAACTGTAGAAGAAGAAGCTCCAGCTGTAGAAGTTGAAGTAGTTGTTGATACTGTAGCTGTTACAGTTGAAGAAACTCCAGCTGCTGAGTAACACTTTTTTCTTTTAAGAAACTAAAAGCTTCAGTATACTGAAGCTTTTTTTATGCTTTTTGTTTTCTTAAAGAGTCGTATAAAAATAACAAGCTCATAAAATATAGGAAGCCCACCAATTGGTGGCTCACGCCAAAAAACAGCGGAATTTTGCCTTGAACATTCAATACCGTCAAAATTCCCAACACAATTTGCACCCAAACTAAAATCATAGCGCTGTTTAGCCATTTTACTGAAGCTTCTTCAACCCTTTTCCTTAATTTAAAAAATAGATATATTGTTGCAGCGGCCAACATATAAGCCAGCATTCTGTGCGTAAATTGTATTAATGCCGGTGCAAATAAAAAGGAGTCGTAATTAATCATATTGTGCCAATCCCAATTAGCTGAATTTTGCAATACACCGGGAACAAATTCCCCATTCATATCGGGCCAGGTTGGATAATACAATCCCGCACGCATTCCGGCCATTATCCCGGCAACAATCATTTGTAAAAATGCAATACCGATAACGTAGGGAACGATTTTTTTAGAAGGAATAATGGATTTGCTTCCCAATAAATAAACATCCGATACCGTTTTAACCATCGCCCATACCACCAATACAGCCAAAGTAAAATGAATGGTCAGTTTATACGCATTTACCCAAGGCCGGTCAACCAAACCGCTCTGAACCATAATCCAGCCTGCAGAAGCGGTTAGTAAGGTTAACAAAATAACAATGCCCAAGCGCTTTACCAGGTAAAAATCGAGTTGCTTTTTAACAGCAAAAATGATAAAAGGTATTAAAAAAACAAATCCAAGCGAACGCACCCAAAGCCGGTGAAAATATTCCCAGAAATAAATAAATTTAAACTCTTGCAGGGTAAATGTTGAATTAATTTTGTGGAACTGCGGCGTTTCTTTATAAAGTTCAAATTCATTTGCCCAATCCGCATCATTTAGAGGCGGAATAACGCCGGTAATAATTTCCCATTTGGTTATAGACAATCCCGATCCAGTTAATCGTGTAATGCCTCCTATAACAACTTGGCCAATTAACATGAGCAAACCAATGATCAACCAAATTCTTATTGTTTTTGTGTATTTAAAATTATTTACTGTTGATTTTTCCATTCTAGTGTTTCAATTAAATGAATGATGTCTTTTTCAACATATTTTATGGCAGGCACAATGGAATCAAAGTTTGGACGTGAATAAAAATACAAAGCTCCGGAAAGCACATGTTTTACGCTGTCGGTTGCTCTAAATTGAATATTTGTGGCAACACTTCCTTCAATATTATACAATTTCGCGAAAACCCTTTTTTCTAAGTTTTCATAGGGAACTGCATTAATAGCATTGGCTTTTATGGTATGTTCAAAAGTTAATTTTTCAACTTCCTTTAAAATTTGGTCTAAATCATTATTTACTGGGCTGTAGGTTATGTGAACTGTGGCTTTTAATTGCGGATATTCAATACTTACCCAATTCTTATTTTTGAAGTTGATTTTAGCCTGATCCGAAATTTCAAAATTGAAAGAACCATGAGATTCAGTTTTTTTATACGTCGCTTCCGGATACTGGAGTTTTAAATAAGGAACAGGTTTTGGCAACGTTTCTTTGCCGCAGGAGACCAACAAAAATACCAAAAAAATGATTGTACAAAAATTTCTCATGTTATTCCTTTACAAGCGCCCGGTCTATAGTCACTTTTACCTGCTTGATTCTTTTTTTATCCATGAGTTCCACTTTAAAAGAAAACTCATAAAAAGTAATTATTTCTTGCTTTCTTGGAAATCTTCCGTGAATTTCTAAAATAAAGCCGGCCAATGTTTCAGACTCCCCTTTGTTTTCCTCAAATAAATAATTGTCTTCTATTTCTATAATTTTATAAAAATCTTTTAAATTAATTTTTCCGTCAAACAAAAAACTATTTTCATCAATTATAGAATAGGGTGCATCATCTTGGTCATATTCATCACTGATATCGCCAACAATTTCCTCAATCACATCTTCCAGTGTAACAATACCACTTGTCCCGCCATACTCATCAACAACAACTGCTAAATGATTTTTCTTTTCCTGAAATTCTTTCAGCAAGTCGTCCAATTTTTTATTTTCAGGAACAAAATAAGGTTCTCTTATTAATTTTTGCCACTCAAAATTTTCGACATCTATGTAAGGCAATAAATCCTTGGCATATAAAACGCCTATAATTTCATCAATATTTTCGTCGTAAACAGGATTTCTTGAAAAACCCTCATTCACAATTTTGGCTACCACTTTTTCATAGGTTTCATCTTTTGAAAGTGCGAAAATGTCAATGCGGGGCGTCATGATTTGGCCTGTTTCCGTATTTCCGAAACTTACGATTCCACGCAATATTTTTTGGTCATCTTTATCTGTAGACTCGTTAGAAGTGAGTCCTAATGCCTGTGATAATTTTTCAACCGACAAACACGATTTCTGTTTACCCAAATTATTTTCAATAATCTTGGTCAACCTTAATAAAGGAAAACTAATAAATGAAAGCAGT
>JAWOHJ010000326.1:0-7005 GCA_046485225.1 Lutibacter sp.
GTTACAAACTTCATCAAAACAGCCATTAACGAAACGCGAAAAGCCCAAGGAATGGAAGAATTGCCTGCAAAAGAAATGTTACAGCTGATTCGTGAAAAAGCCGATTTATTGGAAATAGACCGTAAATTTTTGTCGCGATCCTTAAATGAAGGATTTTCCGGAGGTGAGAAAAAACGAAATGAAATATTCCAAATGGCGATGTTGGAACCACAATTGGCCATTTTGGATGAAACCGATTCAGGTTTGGATATTGATGCCTTAAAAGTTGTGGCTAATGGCGTTAACAAACTAAAAAGCGAAAAAAATGCGGTGCTGTTAATTACGCATTACCAACGTTTGCTGGATTATATTGTTCCGGATTTTGTTCATGTTTTGTACAATGGAAAAATAGTGAAATCGGGCGGAAAAGAACTGGCTTACGAATTGGAAGAAAAAGGTTACGACTGGTTGAAATAAAATTTATTTAATAAAGTAAACAATTTCAGCAATCTGCGAATAACTGAAAACTGATACTGATTACTGAATACTAAGAAAAAATGGAATTAAAAGAAAAATTAGTTTCTTCATTTTTGGCATTTGAAAACAAGGGAAATATCGACCTTGATTCAACGGTGCATGCCATTCGGTTGAAAGCCATTCATAATTTTGAAAAAGAAGGTTTTCCAACAAAAAGAGATGAAGAATGGAAATATACAAGCTTAAACCCTTTGCTTAAAAACGATTACAGTCTTTTTCCAAACGTCGAAAAATCGGTTGGATTTAAAAGTATTGAAGCCTATTTAATCAATGATATTGAATCGTACACCTTGATTTTTGTTGATGGTGTTTTCAATTCATTTTTATCGGAAACTACCCACGAAGACTGCGATGTTTGTGTGTTATCATCTGCATTGGCAAGACCTAAATATAAAATGGTTGTTGATAATTATTTAAATAAAATTGCTAATAAAAACAACAGTTTGGCTGAATTGAATACCGCTTTTGTGAAAGAGGGCGCTTTTATCAATATTCCAAAAAATACGATTGTTCCAAAGCCAATTCAAATTATTAACTTTTCGACAGGAAGTGAAAAAGAGGTATTGTTGCAGCCAAGAAATTTAGTAGTTGTTGGTGAAAATTCACACGTTCAAATTATTGAACGCCATCAAAATTTGTCTCATAATACAACTTTAACAAATGCTGTTACTGAAATTTTTGTGCATAAACGAGCGATTGTTGATTATTACAAAATTCAAAATGACACCAATGAATCTTCGTTGATTGACAGCACTTTTATTTCACAAAAACAACAAAGTGTCGCTTCGGTAAATACCTTTTCATTTGGTGGAAAAATTACCAGAAACAACTTAGAATTCTATCACGAAGGAGAAAACATCACTTCCAACCTCAACGGAATTTCTATTTTAAATGAAAAACAACACGTTGACAACCACACACTTGTAGATCATAAGTCGCCAAATTGTGAAAGTCATGAATTATACAAAGGAATTTACGCCGATAAATCTGTTGGTGTTTTTAACGGAAAAGTAATTGTGCGTCAAGCGGCTCAAAAAACGAATGCTTTTCAGCAAAACAATTCCATTTTAATAGATGACGGCGCAACCATAAATTCAAAACCGCAGTTGGAAATTTTTGCCGATGACGTAAAATGTTCTCACGGATGTACTATTGGACAATTGGATGAAAGCGCTTTGTTTTATATGCAATCTCGCGGAATTCCTGTAAAAGAAGCCAAAGCTTTATTGCTTTATGCCTTCGGAAATGATGTGGTTGAAAAAATTAAAATTCCGCAGTTAAAGGCATTAATTTCTAAACTCATCGCCAAAAAATTAAATGTGCAATTGGGATTTGAACTTTAAAATATGATAAAAACCATATCCTTTTTTATACAAATAATTGTATTGAATGATTAATACTCCAAAAAAATTACTTTTATCTTTAGCGGTCATAATCGGCTTGCTTTTGAGCTATGGTATTTTTTACACCAGTGCTAATCCATCGGTTAGCACTGAAATTACTGCCGAAGAAAATGATTCGTCAGAAAATTTAATTACAACTTCTGATGCATCAGCAGATGATCAGATATATACCTTCTACGAGATTTCATGTTTTGACATCAAACCCATTCAAAAAAAGATTTTCACATCTTTCTTAGACTTATCACAACCCAGTTTTTCTATTTGGCAACCGCCTAAGCTTTCTTAATTTTTTCTGATTCTTTTTGCAATAAAGATGATTGAATCATCGTGTTGTAATAATTCAATGGTGTAAATCACTTTGAAAAATTATGAAATAAATTAAACTTTAATAGAAAATAAATGGATTTAGAAGATCTTTTTGCTAACAAAAACAAACAGCAAAAATACCAGTACAAGCGTGAATATAGCTATCAGAAACAGCCTCAATTTAATTGGTTAAGTATTTACGACAAAATTAAACAAAACCAAAAACTTAGAAATATCATCATCATTGGAATTGCAATAATACTTATTATTGTCATCGGATTGATTGTTATTTTATTCCCATTAATCCTTAAAATATTCAATTACATCGCTGAAAATGGTGTTTCGGGTTTGATAGAAATGGGTATGGAATTATTAAATAAATTTACCTCAAGCATTAAAGTATGGCAGTAACTATTTATGTTTGGATAGGCTTTATCGCCTTTGTATTACTCATGTTAGCTTTAGATTTGGGTGTGTTTCACCGAAAATCACATGAAGTAAAAATTAAAGAAGCGCTTATTTGGAGCGCTGTTTGGATTTCAATAGCATTGCTTTTTAATTATGGCATCTATGTGTATATGGGTGAAGTAAAAGCCATTGAATTTCTCACAGGATACGTCATTGAAAAATCGTTAAGTATCGATAATTTATTTGTCTTTATTATGATTTTCTCCTATTTCAATGTCGATAAAAAATACCAGCACAAAGTACTTTTTTGGGGGATTATAGGTGCTTTAATTATGCGTTCGATTTTCATATTTGCAGGTGTGGCGCTAATCAACAAATTTCATTGGATTATCTATATTTTTGGGGCTTTCTTAATCTTTACCGGCGTTAAAATGCTGTTTCAAAAGGATGAAAAAATGGATCCCGATAAAAATCCATTGGTAAGATTGTTCAAAAGATTTTATCCTGTAACCGATACGATGCACGGCGATAGATTTTTTGTGAAAATCAGCGGTAAAATGGTTGCAACACCTTTATTTGTAGTTTTGTTGCTTGTTGAGTTTACCGATTTAATTTTCGCGGTTGATTCCATCCCGGCGATTATGGCCATTACAAGTGATCCTTTTATTATTTTCACTTCCAATGTTTTTGCAATATTGGGATTAAGAGCTTTGTATTTTGCTTTGGCAGGAATTACGCAGTATTTCCATTATATAAAATACGGACTCTCTGCCATCCTGGTTTTTGTTGGCGTGAAAATGGTGTTAGTCGATTTTTATAAAATACCTATTCATATTTCTCTTTTTACAATTCTTGGTGTTCTGGTTATTTCAGTGGTTGCCTCCTTGTTGTTTCCTAAAAAAGAAGTGGCGTTGCCTAAATTGTAAAATGTTTATTGAACATAAAAAAAGCCGCAATCAGCGGCTTTTTTTAAATGTTTTTTATCATTTATTTAATAGCATCCAAAACTTCACTTAAAAAAATATTGACGTCAAATTCAGGGTTTTCTGCCAAGCCAAACCTAACAATTACCAAATCTTTGGAAGGAATTATAAATACATGCTGCCCCTGATAACCATTGCATGAATATAAATCTTTGGGTACATTTGGATAGATTCCGCCAGCATTTAACCAAAAATGCGCACCATATTCTCCATTCGAACCGTTTGTTGGCGCCGCAGAATAGGATACCCAAGACTCATTCAATAGTTGTTCTCCGTTCCAATTTCCTTTATGCAAATACAGCAATCCAAATTTTGCCCAGTCGCGAGCCGTTGCCCAACTGTAGGAAGAACCTACATAATTTCCAGCCAAATCGGTTTCTATAACCATCGAATTCATACCAATTTTATCAATAAGTTCCGCATACCAAAAATCCAGATATTCCTGATGTGTTTTAAATTGATTTCGAATGAATCCCGACAGTAAATTTGTGGTTCCGGAAGAGTAATTCCAACTGTTGTTTGGCTCGCCAACCAATGATTTATAAAGTTGCGGCTTGGTCATATCAGGCTCCAAAAACAACATTTTGGTAACATCAGAAATGGTATTATAATCTTCCACCCATTCCAAACCGCTGTTCATTTGCAGTAAATTGTTCAGCGTAATTTTTGAGCGATCATCCTTTTCCCATTCCGGAAATAACTTATTTTGGCTCAGCGAAATTTCTCCTTGTTTTTCAAGAACGCCTAACACAGCACTCGTAATACTTTTGGTCATAGACCAGCCCAGTAATTTGGTTTCGCTTGAAAATCCTGACGCATATTTTTCGGCAATCGGCTGACCTTGATACAACACAAGAACCGCTCGTGTTCTGTTTTTTGGTTCGTAACCCTCACAATCAAAAGCATTTTCAACCGCCAAATCCAACATTTTATAATCTACATTGCTAAAAATAGTGTCTATTTGAGGGGAATTTCCATAAGGATAAGGCAGCGTGCTTTGTGAGGTTTTTCTATTTGGTTTAAAGGCTATGTTCGCATTTTCACCTTCAGGAATCAATACACAACCAATACCGTCTTTATAAACTGCCGTTCTTTTTTTTAAGCCGAAAACCGATGAAGTAACCGACTTTTCTTCCAAATTAATTTTATTGCTGGCGTAATTCACCATATCAATATCGTTATCTCCTTCTTCAATTGATTTCAAGTCCCTTCCGGCTTCAAAAGTGCAGGAACAAACGCTTTTTGCCGAAAATCCGGTAATGATATCCAGTCGCGGATAGTTGGTGTAAACAACATAAACAAGCGCTAAAACCAGCAGCAACAGACCGTATTTTAAAATTTTTTTCATAATAAGTTTGGCTTAAATATTTTATAAAAATAATATTTATTTTGTGAATTCAAGATAATATTTTACATTTGCTAACCATTTGGTTAAACTAAATAGTTAGCATATGACGACAGAAGAACAAAGCACGCCGGAAAACAACATTTTAAATGCGGCAAAAGAAATATTTCAAAAGAAAGGAATGGCAGCTGCAAGAATGCAGGAAATTGCAGATGAAGCAGGCATCAATAAAGCCATGTTGCATTATTATTACCGAAGCAAAGAATTGCTTTTTGAAGCTGTTTTTAAAAGTGCCTTTTCAATGTTAGCGCCTCAGTTAAATGAAATTATGAATGCCGATACCACCATTTTCGAAAAAACAAGAAACTTCAGCAGTAATTATATTTCATTTGTGCTAAAACATCCATACTTGCCAAATTTTATTATTCAGGAACTCAACAGGAATCCTGAGTTTGTAAAAAATTTAATTGCAGAAAAGAATTTTCCCAATATTTCAAAATTTAAACAACAAGTAAATGAAAAAGTTGCAGAAGGCGTTATTAGGCCAATAACAGCCGAACAACTGTTTATTAACATTATGTCACTAAATATTTTCCCTTTTATAGGCGCTCCATTATTAAAAGGATTTCTAAACTTTGATGATGAAGCCTATAAAAAGTTAATGGAGAAACGAAAAACAGAGGTTTCCGACTTTATTATTAATGCTATAAAAATTTAAACAGATGAAAAAAGCAGGATTGTTAATACTCATGCTTATCTCCCTAAACAGTTTTTCCCAAGAAAAACTAAGTTTGGAACAATGCTATACCTTGGCGGAAGGAAATTACCCGATAGCCAAACAAAAAATATTATTGACCACCCAAAACGAATTGGATTTAGAAGTAATTAAAACCGGCAAACTTCCAAAAATCGATTTTCAGGCGCAGGCAACCTACCAATCTGATGTTATTTCATTGCCATTTACTTCACCTACATCAACCATAACACCGCCAAACAAAGACCAATATCAGGCTACCGTTTCCGTAAACCAGTTAATTTATGATGGCGGTTTGATTGATGCTTCATTGGCAGAAAAATCAGCTTCCCTAAAAACACAACAAAAGCAGGTTGAAGTCAGTTTATACCAACTGAAAAAACAGGTAAATCAATTTTACTTTTCAATCCTGCTCTTACAAGAAAAAAGGGAATTGTTGCTTGCTAAAAAAACACAATTGGAAACTACGCTGAAAGAGGTAAAATCAGGTATTAAATTTGGGGTGTTGCTGCCAAATTCCGACAGTGTTTTGGAAGCTGAATTGCTCAAAATCAACCAACAATTAATGGAAGTCGATTTAAATAAAACCAGTTTGATGAATAACCTTTCCATGCTCATCGGAATTCCGGTTTCGCCGAATCTTATATTGGAAAATACAGAAATTACTGTCGATTTAAAAACAGAAATTGAACGGCCAGAATTGGGTTTGTTCCAGCTTCAAAAAGAAAAAGTTGAAGCTTCCGAGCAGTTGATCGATAAGAAGAATTCACCAAAATTAGCAGGATTTGCTACAGGCGGTTATGGAAATCCTGGCTTGAATATGCTTGACAACTCTTTTCAAACCTATTACATCGCCGGAATTAAATTGAACTGGAATGTCTTCGACTGGAATTCGACCAAAAAACAACGCGAATCATTGCAGGTCACTAAAGAAATTATAGACAGTGAGCAAGAGGTTTTTGAGCTGAATACTGCGATGGAAATGACCCAACAGCAATCGGAAATAAACAAAATCTCTGCTTTTATTGCTTCGGATGAAGAAATTATAGCTTTGAGAAAGAAAATTTTGGAAACCTCCCGTTCTCAGTTAAAAAATGGCGTCATCACATCGTCGGCTTATGTTACGGAATTGACGAATTTATTTGAGGCAGAAAATAACTTAAGCACGCATCAAATTGAACTGCAGTTTGCAAAAGCAAATTATAAAACAACGAAAGGAATAAAATGAAAAGAGAAAAGAGAATAAAGAAAATAGACTAATATTTTTTTAATGATTATCTCAAAACAAAC
>JAWOHJ010000348.1:0-3385 GCA_046485225.1 Lutibacter sp.
TTTAATTTGTTTAGGCAACACTACCGGAGCATAAATTGAATTCATAACGCTATGCATATTGGCGCTGATAATATGGATTGGGCGCTCAATGAGGCTTTTTTCCAATAAAATTTGTTTGATATTGTTGGCCCAAATTTCGCCATAAATATGATGTCCGATACGTTCGCGCAACACCGGACTAAATGTGATGGTTCTTTTTAAGTCGTGAACTTTCTCTTTAATGGCCAACGTTCCCAGCCAAAAAATAATTTGAAAAAACCGATCAGGATTATTTTTCTCTTGAACAATGCCATGAACCATTTGCGTTTCTTCAAAAGTTCGCCCCAATATACTTGCCAAATGCGCCAACATAATGTCACGCTCATCACTTGTAAGTTTAATATTGTTCAGCACAACTTCTTCCAATTTCTTCCATTCTCTATTGGTATCATTGCTTTCACTGATCAATACTTTGTTGGCTATTTTATGGGATTCAATGAATAAAAAAGTTAAATGCGTTAACACATCGTAGATTTCTGATCTTCCACGGGTCACCTCAATATTCATCTGGTCTTTATCTATTCGATAACAATTTCTTCTTCTTTTTGGCGGAACGATGGCTTTAAAATGCGATTTCCCGTAGCCTTCTTCGGAAGTTAAATTGATAAACTGGCATTCTTCAATGCCAACAGGAAGTCTTTCAATCACGTAAATTAAGCCGTTTAACTCCACTTTTTCCTCTGCAATGGTTCCGTAAATTTCTGGCCGAAGCAACAATAAAGATTCCCTTAAAGTATCTCCCGAAATTCCCATAGGTTTGTAAAATCCACGGGTAAATATGTGTCGCATAGAAATATATAAACGCTCGATAGCTCCTGATGATTCCTGTGCGCGCGTTCTTTCTTTTATTCTTGAATTTTTCATCTGTTTAAATTTTATTTTTTTAGCGGTAATAGCTACTGTTCGCCATTAATCATTCCTCTTTGTCTCAAAATTTGTTAAGCTCGTTTCATTGTTTGGTTTTGATGTGTAAAGGTAACGTTTAATCGTTTAATTGTTTACTTCGGCTCCGCTCAGTAACCTCATTCAATAAAATAATTTGAATATTATTTACTGAAAACTGAAACTGTTTACTGTCCAATAATTTTTTAGTCTCTTTTCTCTATTTTCTTCTCTTTTTTCTAATTGCTATTTGCCAATTATTTTTTGATAAGCTGCCTCATTGTTCAATATGGAAACCGCTTTTAAAATAACCGGGTCAAAAATTGCTTTTTGCTGATAAACGCCTGCGGCATAATAATAGCGTTTGATGATTTCTTCCGACAATTCATTAATGATTTCTTCCTTATTTTTATCCAATTCTTTGAATTTTTCTTGTTGAATGGCAGCCAATAGTTCCGAATAGTTTTTTGATGTATTCCCGTTTAAATTTTCTGCGGATGCTGTTTCCAGTGCCTTTTTAAATTCTGTTTCTGTTTTTGTTTCAAAAGCAACCTGATTTTTACCCAAATAACTTTTAAAAGACACATAATCTGAATCGGCCAACTTAAATTTTGAAGGTTCTGCAATTTTTGGGTTTTCGTAAAAATATTGGGTGGCGTAGTTAAAAAACGCGTCGGAATTCAACAGGGTTTCGGTAGTTTTTGTGGTTGTTGGTTTTTGAATTTCAACATCGGGAAAAATACCGCCACCGCCATAAACAGTCCTTCCTTTTTCCGTTTTATAGGTTTGTGTACTTTCAGAAAATTTAGGAACATTGCCTTTTTCATCGGTTTTGGTATAATCCAATTCCTGAATGCAGCGGCCGCTTGGCGTGTAATATTTGGAAATAGTGATTTTCATTTGGGTGCCGTAAGACAACGGTAAATAGCGCTGCACCAAGCCTTTGCCAAAAGAA
Source organism: Lutibacter sp. (assembly GCA_046485225.1). Lineage (GTDB taxonomy): Bacteria > Bacteroidota > Bacteroidia > Flavobacteriales > Flavobacteriaceae > Lutibacter. The sequence goes on from JAWOHJ010000348.1 coordinate 1,877, forward strand.
CGTTCGCCGATAATGACCGCCCGATCATAATCCTGCAGCGAACCCGCCAAAATTTCCGATGCTGAAGCAGAACGGTTGTTGATTAAAATAGCGATGGGAATTTCCAAATCTATTGGCGCCTGCAATGTTTTAAAAGTGTCGCTCCATTTTTCGATTTTTGCTTTTGTGGTCACCACAATTTTATCCTTCGGAATAAAAAAATTGGCAATGGAAACCGCTTCATTGAGCAATCCGCCCGGATTTCCGCGTACATCAATAATCAGTTTTTTCATACCCTGTTCTTTCAGATCCAGAAATGCTTTTTTAACTTCAGATGACGCTTTTTCATTGAAAGTGGTGAAAGAAATATAACCAACTTCATTGGCCAGCATCGTGTAATAAGGAACCGGATTTACCGTAATTTTCTCACGAATTACAGAAAGCTCCATTTTTTTATTCTGACGTTCAATTTGAAGGTTTACTTTGGTGTTTGGTAAGCCGTTTAGCAACGCTGCAACGCCGGTTTCATCAAAATCCTTCACTTCAATATCATTAATTTTTAAAATTTTGTCGCCCGGTTTGATTCCAGCTTTTTCCGCAGGAGCATTTTTAAGCAGTTCGCGAATGGTTAAGTTGTTGTTTCTATATCGTGTCACAATGCCAATGCCTCCATATTCACCGGTGGCGGCAATACGGGCATCTTCAACGCCCTGTTCGTCGTAATAACGCGTGTAAGGATCCAAACTTTCGAGCATGGAACTGATCGCTTTATTCGATAATTTTGCCGGATTCACAGCATCAATATAGTACATATTGAGCTCTTTAAACAAGGTGGTGTAAATGTCGATTTGCTTGGCAATCTCAAAAAAGTCGGATTGAAATGCGGTGGTCACCAAAAGTGTCAATCCAACAAAAACACCCAAAGCCCATTTTTTAATTTTGCCCATCTTCTTCAATTTTACTTAAAAATTTGACACAAACTTTTTTAAACATTTCCTCTAAATCGGTATATTTTGGTTCCGCTTTATCGGTATAAATCAACATAAAAATATAAGGTTCTTTGATGTTTTCCCCAATTAAATATTTGTTTAATCGGTACACTTCGCGCATCATTCTTTTTATCCTGATTCGGTCAACCGCGAGTTTCACCACCCGTTTTGGTACTGAAAATCCGACTTTTACAGGAAACTCCGAATCGTGGCTGATTTGCAGATAAATCAACTGTAACGGAAATGATTTTACGCGTTTTCCTTCCGCAAACAGGTGTTCAATTAATTTGCGGCTTTTTAATTTTTCGTCTTTTCCTAAGGTGAATTTCATTTTAATAAATTTTTTCAAAAGTGCCTTGAGTTGCTTTCATCCCCAATTTTTCTTCATAGAAAAACACACCCCTAACCCCTCTCAAGAGGGGAATTTTTTGTTTGGTTTTATACTTTTAACTGCCGACTTCGGTCTTCGGACTTCGGTCTTTTCAACTTTTCGTGCCGGACAGGTTCTTCCACGAGAAGGAGCAGTTCCGTGGCTGGGGCC
>JAWOHJ010000028.1:0-6998 GCA_046485225.1 Lutibacter sp.
ATTGGGCCACGGCGATGCGTTTGTGCTGCGCGATCCTTCGGGAATTCGTCCTGCATTTTATTATGCCGATGATGAGTTTGTGGTGGTAGCATCGGAACGTCCTGCAATACAAACTGTTTTTAATATTGCATTTAACGACGTAAAAGAAATTGAGCGTGGCCACGCTTTAATCATCAAACGAAGCGGCAAAATTTCGATGTCTAAAATCAAGGAGCCATTGCCAAACAAAGCTTGTTCTTTTGAGCGCATTTATTTCTCCAGGGGAAGTGATGCCGATATTTATACCGAACGCAAAAATTTGGGAAAATTGGTTTTTCCGCAAATTTCGGCTAAGATAAATGGCGATTTAAAAAATACCGTTTTCTCCTACATTCCAAATACAGCAGAAACTTCTTTTTATGGTTTGCGTGAAGCGGCCGTAGATTTTTTAAATGTGCAAAAAACGGCTGCCATTTTAAAAGGGCAACGAAGTTTGTCGGCCGAAAAAGTGACGGAAATATTGGCTGAAATACCACGTTTTGAAAAACTCGCCATAAAAGATGCAAAACTGCGGACTTTTATTGCCGATGATACCAGCAGAGATGATTTGGTGGCGCATATTTACGATGTTACTTACGGTATTGTAAAGCCAACCGACAATTTGGTGATTATTGACGACAGCATTGTGCGCGGAACAACCTTAAAGAAAAGCATTATCAGAATTCTGGATCGATTGCATCCTAAAAAAATTATTGTGGTTTCCTCGGCGCCACAAATCCGTTATCCCGATTGTTACGGAATTGATATGGCAAAATTGGGTGATTTTATCGCTTTCAGGGCCGCTTTGGAATTGCTGAAACAAACCGGTCAAGAACATATCATCAAAGAGGTTTACGTAAATTGCCTTAGCCAAAAACACTTGGAAGATATGGAATTAAAAAATGAGGTAAAAGCCATTTACGACCAGTTTAGCGATGAACAAATTTCCGATAAAATTGCTGAAATGTTAAAAACACCGGAAATTAATGCAGAAGTTGAAATCATATTTCAATCAGTTGAAAATTTACATATCGCCTGTCCAAATCACCCAGGCGACTGGTATTTTACGGGCGATTATCCAACTCCCGGAGGAAACCGTGTGGTAAACGATGCTTTCATTAATTTTTACGAAGGAAGCGATAAAAGGGCTTACTAATATTAGATCTTAAAAGTTAAAAGTAGCGACAGGTGACTACTTGTTCGTTCTAAAAGTTAATCCCGCACTTGCGAGACAAACTATTTTCATATATTTAGCATTGGTTTAAAAACGGATTTCCAAATTGGCAATTCAGTTTTAAGGAATAATAATATAACAGCTTCAACATTTCTATTTTGAAAGATATTTTACTGATTACGCCTCCTTTTACGCAATTAAATACGCCTTATCCCGCAACGGCTTATTTGAAAGGGTTTTTGAATACAAAAGGCATCAGTTCTTTTCAGATGGACTTGGGTATTGAGGTGATTTTAGAACTTTTTTCCAAAGAAAGTCTGCAAAAACTCTTCGATTTTGCTTTTGAAAATGATAAGATTGCCACTGAAAACGCACAGCGAATTTATGCGTTAAAAGCCGATTATTTAAAAACGATTGGTGATGTCATGGGTTTTTTGCAGGGAAAAAACCAAACGATTGCCCGACAAATTTGCACCTCAAATTTTCTTCCCGAAGCTTCGCGATTTTCTGAACTTGATGAGTTGGAATGGGCTTTTGGGAATATGGGAATTCAGGACAAGGCAAAACATTTGGCGACTTTATACCTCGAAGATTTATCTGATTTTATCGTGGAATGCATCGACGAAAATTTTGGTTTTAGCCGTTACGCCGAACGATTGGGCCAAAGCGCCAATGATTTTAACGAACTACATGAAAACCTGCAACAGGAAATTACCTTTATTGATGCGATTTCACTGAAAATTCTGGATGCGAGGATAAAGGAAATTCAGCCAAAACTGGTTTGTTTTTCGGTGCCGTTTCCGGGGAATTTATATAGCGCTTTTCGCTGTGCGCAGTTTATCAAAAAAAACCATCAGGAGATTAAAGTGGCGATGGGCGGCGGATTTCCAAATACGGAATTACGGAGTGTTACGGATGTTCGCGTTTTTGATTTTTTCGATTTTATTACCTTGGACGACGGCGAATTGCCGGTTGAATTATTGCTGTCGAATGTGTTGCATCCTTTGGCGGACAATCCCGATTTTAATCTGTTCAAAAGAACTTTTTTGAAAGAAAACGGGAAAGTGGCTTACAACAATTTGTCGGTTAAAAACGATTACAAACAAGCTTCCGTGGGCACGCCGGATTATGCCGATTTGCCGCTCAGTGAATATATTTCCGTCATAGAAATAGCCAATCCGATGCACAGTTTGTGGAGCGACGGCCGTTGGAACAAACTTACGATGGCGCACGGATGTTATTGGGGAAAATGCACTTTTTGCGATATTTCGCTCGATTATATTAAAATTTATGAACCCATCGCTGCAAAAATGTTGGTGGACCGCATTGAAGAAATCATTGCGAAAACCGGCGAAAAAGGTTTTCATTTTGTGGATGAAGCCGCGCCTCCGGCCCTGATGCGGGCGTTGGCGATAGAGATTATCAGACGGAAAATTACGGTGACCTGGTGGACGAATATTCGCTTTGAGAAAAGTTTTACGAAGGATCTTTGTGTTTTGTTGAAAGCATCGGGCTGTATTGCCGTTTCAGGCGGATTGGAAGTGGCTTCCGACCGATTGCTGGAGCTGATTAAAAAAGGCGTAACGTTGGAGCAAGTGGCGCAGGTGACCAACAATTTCACCAATGCCGACATTATGGTTCACGCCTATTTAATGTATGGTTTTCCCACACAAACCGTTCAGGAAACGGTTGACAGTTTGGAAATGGTGCGGCAATTGTTTGAACTGGGCACTATAAAGTCGGGATTTTGGCATCAGTTTGCGTTGACAACCCACAGTCCGATTGGTTTAAATCCAGCTGAATACGGCATTTTCCCCGATTACAAGGAAATCACTTTTGCCAACAACGACATTCAGTTTAAAGACAAAACAGGAATTAACCACGATAAATTTAGTTTTGGGCTGAAGAAATCGATCTTCAATTTTATGCACGGCGTTGGTTTTGAATTGCCGCTTCAGGATTGGTTCGATTTTAAAATTCCTAAAACCAGCATCAAAAATGATTTTATTCAAAAATGTCTGGAAGCTGAGCCGTATTTTATGGTAAAACCTTCGGCAAAAATTATTTGGCTGGGTGGAACGCCTTTGGTTTTGGAACAAACAAAATCTAAAAAAGGAAAATCAAAACAACAACTTCAACTTACATTTCACGATAAAAATGACAGTTTTCAGGTGGTTATGGAAAAAGAAAACGGCGAATGGTTTTTGACTATGCTGGAACGCTTGTCTGTTCACAATATTGAACAACTTACTTTTTCTGCCTTAAAAACAGACTACGAAACCCATTTTGGTGATTTCGAATTGTTTTGGTATTCAAAACCTATCAATAGTTTACGGGCGCACGGATTGCTTGTGTTGTAGGAAAAAGAGCCGGAAGACCGAAGTTTAAATCTAAAATTAAAATTTCAAAATCGTATCCCGATAACTATCGGGACTAAATTCTAAATTCTTAATTCAATGTGCGTTAGCGACTGAAGAGGAAATCCTTTTTTGAGGTTTTTACCGAAAAAAGATTGGAACGAAAGGCGCGACCCTTGCGGGAACGCCCACCAAAATGGCGGGCAGGCCAACGAAAAGTTTAAGTTATTTTTTTGAATTAAATGACTGTTTTTATTGCTCAATGGCAACGCTGTCTTTTGGTATGATAACGTTTTGAATGTTTAAAGAATCGATGACCACATCAACAATGGTGTCTTTTACCGGGCGTGGCACGTTTTTTCGCGAATTACAGTTGAAAAGTTTCAACACCTCTTTTGAAGGTTTTTTAAAATCTGTCTTTAAATAATATTGAAAAGAATCATCGTTATTTAACATTCTTAAAAACTCGCCGTTTATGGGAAGTGCGGTATGCGATGCCTGGCCCAATTCCATGGTTTTAAAATGAATTGAGGGATTTTCTGCACCAACCCAGGCGCCAATAACCAAGTTTGAAGTAAATCCAACAAACCAGCCATCAGCTTGCGATTGCGAAGTTCCGGTTTTACCGCCAATGTCTCCAAACAGTTGAAAATCGTATCGTAATGGCGCGGCAATTCCTTGGAAAACGACACGTTTTAGCATTTCGACCATAATTTCGCCTGTTTTTTCTGTATACGCTTGTTTGGTTTCTTTTATGGGTAAAATATTTAGTGAAACATCTTCTCGGTCAACAATTTTAAGAAGGACAACCTCATGCATTGGTTTTCCGTAATTTGGAAATGTGGTATAGGCTCTTGCCATTTCCAATAAAGATAGTTCGGCGGTGCCCAAAGACAATGAAGGAACCTCGGGAAGTTCAGTTTCGACGCCCATATTTTTAGCCAAATTAATAATTTTGAGCAACCCAACTTTTTCCATTAGCTGCACCGTAACGGTATTTACAGAAGCTGCCAACGCACCCCAAACACTAAATTCGCCGCCATAAATATAATCGGAATTTTTAGGTTCCCAGTCTTTGTATTGAGGATATTTGATCAATATATTTGGGTACATATCGCAAGGCGAAATCCCGTTTTCAACGGCTGCAGCAAACACAAATGGTTTAAATGCGCTTCCAACCTGTCTTTTGGTTGTAACGTGGTCATACTGAAAATAATTCTCGTCAATGCCGCCAACATAAGCCTTAATATGTCCGGTTTTTGATTCCATGGCAATAAAACCCGCATGTAAAAATCGCAAAGAATTTTTGATGGAATCCAGCGGTGACATGCTGACGTTTCTGTCGCCGTCGTGCGAGAAAATTTTCATTTTGACGGGTTTATTCAGGCTGTCTTGAATTTTTGTCTCCGACAATCCTTCTTTTTTTAGCGCTTTATAACGATTGGAATTTTTGATGGCGTTGGTTAAAACGATAGGAACATCGCTCCAAGGATCTTCATTTCCCCATTGGCGGTCAAATTCATACTGTAGAATTTTTAATCTTTTCGCCACAGCCTTTTCGGCATATTGTTGCATAGCGTAATTTAATGACGTGTAAATTTTAAGTCCGTCTTTATACAAATCATATTTTTTTCCGCTTGATTTTCTGTTATTTTCTAACCAGTCTTTCATCATTAAACGCACATACTCCGTAAAATACTTGGCTTTTCCCTGATGGCGCGTGAGTCTTTTTGGTTTTGTGATCACAGGAAGATCAGTTACAGAATCTTTAAATTTTTCGGAAATATATTTTTCCTGGCTCATTAAATTTAACACCATGTCTCTTCTGTTTTTAGAAGCTTCTGGAAATTTTATGGGGTTATAAGTAAAAGTTGCTTTTAACATTCCCACTAAAACTGCGCCCTGTTCAATGGTTAATTTTGAAGTTGAAGTGCTAAAAAATCGCTGTGATGCACTTTCGATACCAAAAGCCGAATCGCCAAAAGGAACGGTATTAAAATAAAATTCTACAATTTGCTCCTTTGTAAAATGATTTTCCAGTTTGTAGGCCGCAACCATTTCTTCGAACTTGTTGATGGGCGTTGACAAAAACCAGTATGAATTTCGGGGAAAATAGTTTTTTACCAATTGCTGCGAAATGGTGCTTCCGCCTCCTGAACTCTTATCCCTGAGTATCACCGTTTTTACAAGAACCCGCATCAAACTTTTTAAATCGACGCCGGAATGCTCGTAAAAACGTGAATCTTCTGAAGATATAAGAGCTTCAACCACATGTTTTGGAATAGAATCGAACGGGATGTTTAAGCGGTTTTCTCTATCGAAACGATAAAGCAACACATTATCGATGGAATAAACCTCTGAAGCTTCCATATTCCTGAAAAGTTTAACTTCTTTACTGGTAGGAACTCTTCCGAACAAGCCAAAATAAACGGTGATTATAAAAAATATAAACAATCCGGCAAACACTAAAATCCCTTTTTTAAAAAAATTAAACCAGTTTTTTTTGGTATAATTTTTAAAATTGAAACTTCGAATCAAATACTGTTTTATGTTGTGATGTAACTTCAATTGGTTGGTGTTTTGCTTGTTGAAATGTTTTTATAAAAAGTACACAAAATTACTATAAATAATTACACGCTATAGGTGTAAAAAGAATAATTAACTTATTGTTATTGTTTTTCAGAAATTGGAAAGCTAAATATTTTGATCACCTAATTGTTCAAATTGGTTACTGAATGAAAAACAATACAATACCGCCAAGCGCTATAAAAGCACCAATTACCTCTTTAATGGTTACTTTTTCTTTGTAAAGTAAAATTGCCGGCGGAATAATTAAAACCGGAATAATGGCCATAATGGTTGAGGCAATGCCGACAGTTGTATATTTTACGGCCAATAAGGAGGCATAAACCCCTAAAAACGGGCCAAATATAGAACCAATGACTATAAATTTCATGGAAACTGAATCTGCAACAGCTTGTTTGACTTTAGGCCATCTTTTAATCAGGGAAATTAGAATGACAAAACCGAAAGTTCCTGCGATAATCCGAATTTGGGTTGCCGCAAAAACGTTGTAATCGCCCATTCCATACTTGCTTAAAACCAAGCCCAACGCTTGTCCCATAGCGCCCAAAAAGGCGAATAACATTCCTTTGGGAGAAAAGGAAAACTGAATTTTTTTGTTTTTTATCCCCAATTTTTCATCATCCAATTTCTTTTTTTCCGTAATAACCATCATAATTCCAAAAATGGTGATGAACATGGCCATCAAAGAAAGGAGATTCATGGTTTCCCCTAAAATAAACCATCCCAAATAAGCGGCAATCGGCGCACTTAAAGACATAATTAACATGGAAATTCTTGCGCTGATTAATTCATACGATTTAAATAAAAAATAATCGCCAAAAACAAATCCCACCAAACCCGAAATTGACATCCAAATCCACTGA
>JAWOHJ010000031.1:0-6188 GCA_046485225.1 Lutibacter sp.
GAAATGGCGGCCAGTTTTTTAAATGTACCTTATTTATGGGGTGGAAAAACACCTTTTGGGATAGATTGTTCAGGCTTTACACAAATGGTTTATAAACTTTGCGGTTACAAATTATTGCGTGATGCAGGCCAGCAGGCAACGCAGGGCGAAGCGTTAAGTTTTATTGAAGAAAGTGAACCGGGAGACTTGGCATTTTTTGACAATGAAGAAGGTGTTATTGTTCACGTTGGCATGATCATGAAAGACAATTATATTATTCATGCGCACGGCAAAATAAGAATTGACAGGATTGACCACAGCGGTATTTTTAATGTTGATACGCAAAGGCATACCCACAAATTACGCGTCATTAAAAAGATCATATAAAAGAAAAACCCACGAAATCGTGGGTTTTTTCATTTATAAATATCTTGATATTACTGTTTTAAAGTCTCGTAAACAGCTTTAATATCATTTAATTTTTCCGGCATATCCAAGTTTTCATACAATCCCATCAATGTTTGAACGATGTTAATACTTTTAGGACTGAAGCTATACGCTTTTTCATAATAAGGCAATGCTTGTTTGTAAATTTCGAATTGTTGCGCTTGCAATTTATCGTATTTTTTGAAATCTGATAAACTCTTATTCATTTCATCGATAATCGGAGCTGCTTTTTCAATAATTGCTGCACCAATATTGTTGTAAGCATCAGCATAATCTGGTTTCAATTCAATGGCTTTTTCAAAATTTTTGATCGCTTCATCAATATTTTTTTGATCCATATTCATTACCCCAACATTATAATACAAGGTTGGTTCAGTAGGATTTAATCTGATTGCTTCTTCCAAACGTTCTTTAAATTTAGCATTATCTCCTGCTTTGTAGTAAATATTGGCTTCGTCAATTAACAAAGAATAACTGCTTGGAAATTCTTTTCTTCCTTTTGAAATGATTTCCATCGCTTTTTCATTATTTCCTTTGTCAGAATAATTTTGAGCTAAATTTTTGAAGATCATTTCACGTCTTGATTCCTTTTGCTCTTCTCTTGGGTTTTCAGCCAATCCTAATTTAACCTGTAAATCCATACTTTTTTTATCTCCGTAAATAACATCTTCTCCAGATGCTTTATCTGTCGCTACAAAAACAGTAGTGATTCCTGTATAGTTTAACGCCAATAATTCTTCATATAATTTGATAGAATTATCATAATCTTTTGCGAAATAATAAACCAGAGCCGAATTGTCCAAATAAGAAGTATCTCTTGGACTTAAAGCATACACCAGTTGAAACTCCTTAGCGGCTTTAAGATAATCTGCTTCTTCTTTTGTTTCTATCGCTTTGCTGTAATTGTTTGATGCATTCTCGGCAACTGCAATAATCATTTTATTAAGCATTTGTCCAACCTCAGCAGAATACTTTGGCTTATTGGTTTGATTCTCATAATTAATCAATTCATTAAAAGCATCACCAACTTTTTGAATATCCGCATTCGGATTTCCGTTTTGATACAACGCTAAACCTTTTAAATAGTAAAATTTAGCTTTTGTTTTTTGATCTGCATTGGCAATTAAACCTTCTGCTTGGTTCACTGCTGACATCGCAGTTGCAAAATCATTTGCTTTAAGGGCTTTTTCCGCAGTTTTTAACTCATCGTTTTGCGCGAATACTGTCATACTAATAAAAAAAGCTGACAGGATTATTAATTGTTTTTTCATTTTTTCTGATTTATTGTTACTGGTTTATTCTTGATTATTATTATCTTCATCGTTGTTTTCAATTTCCGTGCCATTGTCAATTTCTGCATCATTTTCAATGTTATCCTCATCGATAAGATCAACAACATCTTCTTCATGCATCACCTTTGCAACCGCTGCAATGGAATCATTGTCTTTTATATTGATTAACTTAACGCCTTGGGTTGCTCTTCCCATAACTCTTAAGTCACCTACTGCCAGTCTGATCGCAATTCCTGATTTGTTGATAATCATTAAATCATCATCATCTTTCACATCTTTTACTGCTACCAAATTGCCTGTTTTTTCAGTAATGTTAATGGTTTTAACACCTTTACCGCCCCTGTTGGTTATTCTGTAATCCTCTAATTTAGAGCGTTTTCCGTAACCATTTTCAGAAACTACCAATATATCGCTGTTGATATCATCAACGGCAATCATTCCAATTACCTCATCATGTTTATTGGCTAAGGTAATTCCGCGCACACCGGAAGCATTTCGGCCCATCGGACGCGTTTTGCTTTCTTCAAATCGGATGGCTTTACCCGATTTTAGACCCAACATTACCTGGCTTTCGCCGGTGGTTAATTTGGCTTCTATAAGTTCATCTCCGTCTTTAATGGTAATTGCATTAATTCCGTTAGCTCTTGGTCGTGAATATTGCTCTAAAGAAGTCTTTTTAACCTGACCTTTTTTAGTCGCCATAATTACATAATGGCTGTTTACATAAGACTCAATTTTTAAATCTTCAGTAACCAAAAATGCCTTAACCGTATCGTCCTGTTCGATATTTATCAAATTCTGGATCGCTCTTCCTTTTGACGTTTTTCCGCCTTCAGGAATTTCATAAACACGCATCCAAAAAACCTTTCCTTTTTGGGTAAAGAATAGCATATACTGATGGTTGGTTCCCATAAATAAATGTTCCAAGAAATCTTCAGTTCTTGTGGCAACGCCTTTTTGTCCGCGTCCTCCCCTGTTTTGAACTTTATATTCATCCAGGTTTGTACGTTTAACGTAACCTGCATGCGAAATTGTTACAACTACATTTGAATTTGGAATCATATCTTCAATAGACAAATCGCCACCTGCATATTCAATAACCGATCTTCTTGCGTCGCCATATTTATCTCTTATGGCGGTAAGCTCATTTTTAATAATTTCAAAACGTCTTTCTTCGTTTGCCAAAATATCCTTTAAATCGATAATTAATTTAATAATTTCATCATATTCTGTTCTTAACTTATCTTGCTCAAGACCCGTTAATTGACGCAAACGCATTTCAACAATGGCTCTTGCCTGTATTTCAGAAAGCTCAAAACGCGTCATCAAACTTTCTCTGGCAATATCAGCATTTGAGGAAGCCCTGATTATTTTGATCACTTCATCAATATTGTCGCTCGCAATAATTAAACCTTCTAAAATATGGGCTCTTGCTTCGGCTTTTTTAAGTTCAAATTCTGTTCTTCGCACTACAACTACGTGTCTGTGCTCAACAAAATAATGGATTAATTGTTTTAAGTTTAGTTGTTCCGGACGCCCTTTTACCAAGGCAATATTATTTACGCTGAATGATGTTTGAAGCGCGGTATATTTGAATAAATTATTTAAAACAATGTTTGGTATGGCATCGCGTTTTAAAATATAAACGATACGCATTCCGTTTCTGTCAGATTCATCGCGAATATTTGCAATGCCTTCCAGCTTTTTATCATTAACCAATTCGGCAGTTTTTTTAATCATTTCTGCCTTATTCACCTGGTAAGGAATTTCAGTGACAATAATGCTTTCGCGACCATTAACTTCTTCAATATTGGCTTTTGCACGCATCACGATTCTTCCTCTGCCTGTTTCAAAAGCTTCTTTTACGCCTTCATAACCGTAAATAATTCCGCCAGTAGGGAAATCGGGCGCTTTGATATGTTGCATCAATTCAGAAATTTCAATATCCCTGTTTTCAATGTAAGCCAAAGTACCATTAATAACTTCCGTTAAATTGTGAGGAGCCATATTGGTGGCCATCCCAACGGCGATACCTGAAGCGCCATTCACCAACAATGTTGGAATTCTGGTAGGTAAAACGGTTGGCTCTTCCAACGTATCATCAAAGTTTAATTGATGATCTACGGTGTCTTTTTCAATATCCGCAAGCATTTCTTCCGAAATTTTTTGCATACGAACCTCTGTATACCGCATTGCTGCAGGACTGTCACCATCAACTGAACCGAAGTTTCCTTGTCCGTCCACCATCATATAACGCATGCTCCATTCCTGGGCCATACGCACCATGGCGTCGTAAACTGAAGTGTCACCATGAGGGTGATACTTACCTAAAACTTCCCCAACTATTCTTGCTGATTTTTTATAAGACCCTGTTGCTTTAATTCCTAATTCATGCATACCAAAAAGCACCCTTCTGTGTACAGGTTTTAACCCATCTCGCACATCAGGTAACGCCCTTGAAACTATTACTGACATTGAATAATCAATGTAAGCAGATTTCATTTCATCTTCAATATTAATTGGTATAATTTTTTCTCCGTCTGCCATAAATTTTTATTTAATTTTGTGTCAATTTTTAACAAAGCAATATACGACTTTTCACTTTTTTATGGCCTTTTTGTCACGTTGTTTTTATAGTTTTTATCAACAATAAAAAGTTCACTCAAACCCGCATTAACACACTGATTTTCAGTATTTTTTGGGTATAAATCATTGGTGAAAAAAAAATATGTAAAAAAGTGGTTCACTTTTTGTGTTTAAAAAAGAAAAAAATCAGTTAAATTTACAATATAAACATAAAATAATGGACGATAATTTTTCACCAAAAGTTAAAGATGTAATTGCATACAGTAAAGAAGAAGCTTTACGTTTAGGACATGATTTTATTGGTACGGAACACCTTATTTTGGGAATCTTGCGCAAAGGAGAAGGAAAAGCTATAGAAATTTTAAATTCTTTAGAAATAAATCTTGACCATTTGCGTAAAAAAATTGAAGGGTTAAATCCGATTAATTTCAATAAAGAAACCGACGAAAAGAAAAGTCTGCATCTCACAAAGCAAGCTGAAAAAGCACTAAAAACAACTTTTTTGGAAGCTAAATTATATCAAAGCGAAGCTGTGAACACAGCACATTTGTTATTATGCATTTTACGCAATGAGAATGACCCGACAACAAAATTATTACAGCATTTTGATGTGAGTTATGATGATGTAAAAACTGTATTCAAGCAATTATTCTTTGATGAAGAAATAGATTTGCCAAAAGCCGAAAATTCCAATGATGATGATTTTGACAACTCTAAATCAAATCCTTTTGAACAGGCAAGAGGCGAGAAAACTGCGCTTAAAAAAACCAAAACACCTGTTTTGGATAATTTCGGGCGTGATTTAACGCGTTTGGCCGAAGAAGGAAATTTAGATCCGGTGGTGGGCCGCCAAAAAGAAATTGAAAGGGTTTCTCAAATTTTAAGCCGAAGAAAAAAGAACAATCCAATCTTAATTGGTGAACCTGGCGTAGGTAAATCCGCCATTGCCGAAGGTTTGGCCTTGCGCATTATTCAGCGTAAAGTTTCGCGTATTTTATTTAACAAACGTGTTGTTTCATTGGATTTGGCAAGTTTGGTTGCAGGCACAAAATACCGCGGTCAGTTCGAAGAACGCATGAAAGCTTTGGTAAATGAATTAGAAAAAAATGACGACATCATTTTATTTATCGATGAAATTCACACCATTGTTGGTGCCGGTGGCGCAACAGGCTCTTTAGATGCTTCCAATATGTTAAAACCTGCGTTGGCGCGTGGTGAAATTCAATGTATTGGCGCTACAACTTTAGATGAATTCAGAACAAATATCGAAAAAGACGGTGCCTTGGAACGTCGTTTTCAAAAAGTAATGGTTGAACCGACTTCTGTGGAAGAAACGATTCAGATTTTACAGAATATAAAAGACAAATACGAAGACCATCACAATGTTGTTTACACTGATGATGCCATAAAAGCCTGTGTAACATTAACAAACAGGTATATGACCGACCGGTTTTTGCCAGACAAAGCCATTGACGCTTTGGATGAGTCGGGATCAAGAATTCATATCACAAATATTGTGGTTCCTAAAGAAATTTTACAACTGGAAGAACAGTTGGAAAAAATCAGGGAAGATAAAACCGCAGCCGTAAACGGACAAAAATATGAAGAGGCCGCTCGCTTGCGCGATGACGAAAAACGTGTTGAAAGCATGTTGCAGACCGAACAAAAAAAATGGGATGAAACTTCAAAATTAAATCGGGAAATTGTTACTGAAGACAATGTGGCAGAAGTGGTTTCTATGATGACAGGTATTCCCGTAAACAGGGTTGCTGAAGCTGAAAGCAAACGATTAAATGATTTGCCAAATCTTATAAAAGGGAAAGTTATTGGGCAGGACGAAGCCGTAAGTAAAGTGGTGAAGGCCATTCAACGTAACCGAGTTGG
>JAWOHJ010000110.1:0-12305 GCA_046485225.1 Lutibacter sp.
AAAAATTGAAATTTTTGGGTTTCAACCCTAATGTCTTCGATTTTTCTTCCTGCCGGAAATGTATTGTCCAAAACCTTTCCAGAAGACAAGCTTTTTAATTTCGTGCGCACAAAAGCCGGACCTTTTCCAGGTTTTACGTGTAAAAATTCAATTACTTTAAAAATATCATTATTGTATCTAATACACAATCCGTTTCTAATATCCGATGTTGTTGCCATTTATTTTAATTCGTTTAATTGTTTAACTGAACTATTTAAATAAGCTCAGAATGAGTGTTTTAACTGATTTTTATTTAATATTGATTTTAACTACCTGTGTAACCTTTCATAATTCCTCGTTGTGAGTTTTTAATGAAAAGTATAATCTGATCTCTTTCTTTGGTTGCTTCCATTTCGGCTTCAATCTTTTCCAAAGCTTGTGTGGTATTGTAATTTTTTTGGTATAAGATTCTATAAATATCCTGAATTTCTCTAATTTTTTCAGTTGCAAATCCTCTTCTTCGCAATCCGATGGAATTAATCCCAATATAAGATAACGGTTCTTTTCCCGCTTTGCAAAACGGAGGAACATCTTTTCTCACCAAAGAACCTCCTGAAACCATGGAATGTTCTCCAATATGAATAAACTGATGCACTGCCACTAAACCGCTTAAAATGGCATAATCGCCAATCGTTACGTGTCCGGCAATAATAGAACCGTTTGCCAAAATACAATTGTTGCCAATAATGCAGTCATGCGCCACATGCGTGGTTGCCATAATTAAACAATTATCGCCTATTTTTGTATGTCCTAATGCTTTTGTGCCTCTGTTTACGGTGACACATTCCCTAATTGTGGTATTGTCTCCAATAATGGCCAAGGAATCCTCACCGTCAAATTTTAAATCCTGTGGGATTGCTGAAATAACAGCTCCGGGAAAAATTCTGCAATTTTTACCAATTCGGGCACCTTCCATAATGGTTACATTAGAACCAATCCAAGTTCCAGATCCAATAATAACATTGTTGTGAATGGTGGTAAAAGGCTCAACAACTACATTTGTTGCAATTTTCGCCTGCGGATGTATATATGCTAAAGGTTGATTCATTATTCTGTTGGTTTTCTGGCAATTTGTGCCATTAATACTGCCTCTACCACAAGTTTACCGTTTGCATAACCATAAGATTGCATATGACAAATTCCTCTTCTTATAGGCGAGATTAATTCTGCGCTAAAAATTAAAGTATCTCCCGGCAACACTTTTTGTTTAAATTTCACATTGTCCATTTTCATAAAATAGGTCAAGTAATTTTCAGGATCGGGAACGGTGCTTAAAACCAAGACGCCGCCGCATTGTGCCATCGCTTCAACTTGTAAAACACCTGGCATTACCGGTGCTCCTGGAAAATGTCCAATAAAAAAAGATTCATTCATCGTAACATTTTTCATTCCAACCACGTGCCTGTCTGATAGTTCCAAAATTCTGTCTATCAATAAAAAAGGAGGTCTGTGCGGAAGAATACTCATAATTTTATGAATATCCATCAAAGGAGGCAGATTTAGATCGAATTTCGGAACACAATTCCGTTTTTCCAATTTAATAATTTTTTGAAGTTTTTTTGCAAAAACGGTGTTTACCAAATGCCCAGGTTTGTTTGCAATTACTTTCCCCCTGATTCTGCAACCAACCAAGGCCAAATCACCAATAACATCCAATAATTTATGTCGGGCTGCTTCATTTGCCCAACGCAATGTTAAGTTGTCAAGTATCCCATTTGGTTTAACAGCTAATTTTTCTTTATTGAAAGCTTTTTTAAGTTTATCCATTGTTTCATTGGATATTTCTTTATCCACGTAAACAATGGCATTGTTTAAATCACCGCCTTTAATTAAGTTATTGTCCAATAAAGTTTCCAATTCATGAAGAAAACTGAAAGTTCTTGCATTCGCTATTTCAGTTTTAAATTCAGAAAGCGAGTTCATTGTGGCATTTTGGGTTCCTAAAACTTTGGTGCCAAAATCTACCATCGCCGTTATTTGATAATTGTCGCAAGGCATTAAAATAATTTCACTGCCCGTTTCTTCATCTTTATATGAAATAATTTCTTTAACAATAAATTCATCTCTTTCCTCATCTTGTTCCTGAATCTGCGCTTTTTCAAGAGCTTCCACAAAATGTTTGGATGATCCGTCCATAATTGGAGGTTCGGGAGCATTGATTTCAATAATAATATTGTCAATATCTAATGCAACAACAGCTGCTAAAACGTGTTCAGAAGTATTTACAAAAACGCCATGTTTTTCAAGATTTGTGCCTCTTTGGGTATTTACGACATATTCTGCACTTGCCTCAATAATGGGCTCTCCTTCTAAATCCTTCCTTACAAAAACATAGCCATGATTTATGGGCGCAGGCTTAAAAGTTAAGGTAACTTTGTTGCCTGTATGCAAACCAACACCCGAAAGTGTGACTTCATTTTTGATTGTTTTCTGTTTATTCCTCATTTTTTCTCTTTTAAAGCTTTAATATCTTTTTCTAACGCATTTATAGTCGCTACCAATTCGGGGAATTTTTTAAAATAAACATACGATTTATTAAAATCTGAATAACCCATCGCAGGAGATCCTTGTATTATTTCATCATCTTTTACATTTCTTCCAACGCCTGCCTGAGCTTGAATTTTGACATTATTTCCAATAACAATATGGCCAACAATGCCAACTTGTCCACCAATCATACAATTTTCGCCAATTTTTGTTGAACCTGCTACACCGGTTTGGGCAGCGATTACGGTGTTTTCACCAATTTCAACATTGTGTGCTATCTGAATTTGATTGTCTAATTTTACGCCTTTTCTGATAATTGTTGAGCCTAATGTTGCCCTGTCAATTGTGGTTGCAGCGCCAATATCAACATTATCTTCAATAATTACATTTCCAATTTGCGGAATTTTACTGAATATTCCATCCGAACTTGGCGCAAAACCAAATCCGTCCGATCCCAAAATTACACCGGCATGCAAAGTGCAATTAGTACCGATTATTGTATCGGAATAAATTTTAGAACCTGCATGAATAATGGCATTGTCACCTATTTTTACATTTTCACCAATATAAACATTGGGATAAATTTTTGCATTATCACCAATTGAAACGTTGGAACTAATATAGGAAAATGCACCTAAATATAAATTTGTGCCAATATTTGCTGATTCACTGATGTAAGATGGTATTTCAATTCCCGATTTCTCCGATTTTACTTTGGCATAAAACTCCAATAATGTAGAAAAAGCCTGATAAGCATCTTCTACTTTTATAAGGGTTGTTTCGATTTCTTTTTCGGGTACAAAGTCTTTATTCACAATTACTATCGAAGCTTTTGTTGAATAAATGTAAGGTGTGTATTTTGGGTTTGACAGAAATGTCAGTGATCCTTCTACTCCTTCTTCTATTTTGGAAAGGCTAAATACTTCGACATTTTTATTGCCGAAGATTTCTCCATCTAAAATTTCTGCTATTTGAATTGCTGTAAATTTCATGTTATGCAAAAGTAAAAAAAAAGTTCTACTCTACCTATTTCTTCGGATAACAGATGTAGTACTTATAAACCGGATTTGACAATGCCTGAATATTTAAATGGTCAGATGCCTCAGTAACATCTTTTAAACTTCCGTTTTTGAAAATTATTTGAATATTATTTTTTGTTGAATCATACGCCTGGTTGCAAATTTCTCCATGATACACGAAATAATCAAGTTCGGCATCACTAAAATTAAATTTCTCTTTCACTTGTTCTTTTATCGTTAACAATTGGCTTTCTGTAAATGGCTCATTTTGAAGCATTACCTTTGGCAATCTTCTGTTGATTAAGCTTTTAGACAATTTTGAAAGCACCTTATCATCAAAAGAAATCCATTCTTTTATAGCAGCCAAAATATCATAATCATCCAATTTTGAAAATGTTTTGAGGTTTTCTGCTGATAAATTATCCGCATTTATCGATTGTTTTAAAAATATGGACAATGTTTTTGTCGCTGGCAATTCGATGCCCAATAAAGAAAGTTCCTTTGCGCGCTTTAATATTTTTTCCAATAATTTTTCGGCCACAAGCGCTGTTTTATGCAAATAAACCTGCCAATACATAATTCTACGGGAAACAATAAAGCTTTCCACACTGTAAATTCCCTTTTCTTCCACCACCAAATTGTCATTCTTTACGTCGAGCATGGTAATTAATCGCTCCGAATTTATGGTGCCTTCCGCAACTCCGGTATAAAAACTGTCCCGTTTTAAATAATCCAATCTGTCCATATCCAGCTGACTGGAAATTAACTGATGCAAAAATTTGCGGTAATAATTTCCTTTAAATATTTCTATCGCCAGTGAAAGTTGCCCTTTAAATTCATCATTTAAAGCTTCCATAAATAATAAGGAGATATTTTCGTGCGAAATTCCTTTAATAAATTGTCCTTCTAAAGCGTGTGAAAATGGTCCGTGACCAATATCGTGCAACAAAATTGCGATGTAAACCGCCGTTGCTTCTTCTTCAGAAATTTGAACGCCTTTAAATTTTAAAATTCTAACAGCCTTTTGCATCAAATGAACGCTTCCTATGGCGTGGTGAAATCGCGTATGGTGCGCGCCGGGATAAACCAAGTAAGACAAACCCATTTGAGAAATTCTCCGCAATCTTTGAAAATACGGATGTTCAATTAAATTGTGAATTAAAATATTCGGAATCGTAATAAAACCGTAAATTGGGTCGTTTAATATTTTTAGTTTGTTCGTTTTTTTTTCGCTCAAAACAATAATTTTTATAAATGATAATGCAAAGATAACAATATGAGTAATATAAACATTTTATGGGTTGATGATGAAATAGATCTTTTGAAACCTCACATTCTATTTTTAGAGAAAAAAGGATATTCCGTTTCCACCTCCAACAATGGTGCCGATGCCATTGATATGTGCGAAGAAAACAATTATGACATTGTTTTTTTAGACGAACATATGCCTGGTTTAAGCGGATTGGAAACGTTGAGCCAGATCAAAAGCAAACGTCCGAATTTGCCAATTGTGATGATTACCAAGAGCGAAGAGGAATATATTATGGAAGAAGCCATTGGAAATAAAATTGCGGATTATTTGATAAAACCTGTAAATCCGAATCAAATATTGCTGAGTTTAAAGAAGAATTTAGACCATTCCCGATTGATTTCTGAAAAAACCACCTCAAATTATCAACAAGAATTCAGAAAAATAGCGATGGATTTGGCAATGGTAAATTCTTATGAAGAATGGATTGACATTTATCAAAAACTTGTTTATTGGGAATTGGAACTCGAAAATATTAGTGATACGGGGATGATTGAGATCTTGGAAAGTCAGAAACAAGAGGCAAATTCACTATTTTTTAAATTTATAAAGAAAAATTACAAAGACTGGATTCACGATGAAGATGCGCCCATTATGTCGCATACATTATTCGAAAAAGTGATTCTTCCTGAAGTAAACACTACCAAAGGAACTTTGCTGGTTGTGATCGATAATTTACGCTTCGACCAGTTTAAAATTATAGAAAAAACAATCACCCAATATTATAAAAAACAAGATGAAGTTACTTTTTACAGCATCTTGCCAACAGCGACACAATATGCCAGAAATGCAATTTTTTCGGGGTTAATGCCTTTGGAAATGGAACAAAAACATCCTGAATATTGGAAAAATGACATAGAAGAAGGTGGAAAAAATTTATATGAAGAAGAATTTTTGCAGGCACAATTAAAACGGCTTCGACAAAACATAAAACTTGCGTTTTACAAAATTACCAATCTGAAAGCCGGTAAACAATTGGTTGAAAATTTCAATGCGGTTAAAGAAAATGATTTAACGGTTATCGTTTATAATTTTGTCGATATGCTTTCACATTCAAAAACGGAAATGGAAGTTATTAAAGAATTGGCCAGTGACGACAAGGCTTACCGATCATTAACCAACAGTTGGTTTCTTAATTCGCCTTTGTTGGAAATCATACAAAAAGCCCAAAATTTAGGGTTGAAATTAATTATCACCACCGATCACGGAACCATTAATTCTAAAGTACCATCAAAAGTGATAGGCGATAAAAATATAAGCTCCAATTTGCGCTATAAAACAGGACGAAGTTTAAGTTATGAGGAAAAAGATGTTTATGCAGTAAAAGATCCAAAAGAAATTATGTTGCCTTCTATCTCAATCAACAGTGCCTTTATTTTTGCCAAAGAAGATATATTTTTTGCCTATCCAAATAATTACAACCATTTTGTGAATTATTTTAAAAATACTTATCAGCATGGCGGAATTTCTTTAGAGGAAATGATTATTCCTTGTGCTATATTTGTACCAAAATAATGCAAAAAGTTAAATGTTAAGTGTTATTCGTTTAATTTTTTAAAAGTAAATCAAACTCCCTTTCCTTGGAAAGGGCTGGGGATAGGAAAATAAGTTAAAGAATTAAATATCATTGTAAATGATTAAAAATTACACATTAGAAGATTTGTCTGCAATTGCGAAAGAAGTCATAAAATCAGCAAAAAACAAGGTGTTGCTTTTTTATGGTGAAATGGGCGTGGGGAAAACAACGTTGATTAAGGAAATTGTAAAGCAATTGGGAAGTTTTGATAACGTTAGTTCCCCTACTTTTTCGTTGGTAAATGAATATCATACCGTAAATGGTGATAAAGTGTATCATTTTGATTTTTATAGAATTAATAATGAAAATGAAGCTTTGGATATGGGCGCTGAAGAATATTTTTACAGTGATTGCTGGTGTTTGATTGAATGGCCAGAAAAATTAAAAAATTTAGTACCTTTAAACTCGGTAGTGATAACAATAACAGCAAACAACGATCAATTACGAACTTTAGAACTTAGAAATAATGGGTAAAAAAATTTCTTCGCCGTTTAGTACAGCTGAGTTAATTCCACAGTCAGAAACTTTAGAAATTACAAAAAGGAAAAGCGAACTGGTTATCGGAATTCCCAAAGAAACCCATTTTCATGAAAAAAGAGTTTGTTTAACTCCAGATGCCGTTGCAGCACTAACCGCACAAGGACATAAATTTGTGATTGAAACTGGTGCTGGCGAAGGATCAAACTTTTCTGACAAAGAATATTCTGAGGCTGGCGCAAAAATATCTTATGATATTAAAGAAGCGTTCGGTTGCCACATGATTTTAAAAGTTGAACCGGCTTCTTTAGATGAAATTAAATTAATGAATCCGCAAAGCATCCTTTTTTCTGCACTGCAACTAAAAACCCAGACAAAAAAATATTTTGAAGCATTGGCCAGTAAACGCATTACTGCCATCGCTTTCGATTTTATAAGAGATGATCAGGGTGAGTTTTCCATTGTAAAATCTCTTAGTGAAATTGCGGGAACAGCTTCCATTTTAATTGCCGGTGAAATAATGAGCAGCAACAACAATGAAGGACACGGATTGTTGTTTGGAAATATTGGCGGTGTTCCACCAACCGAGGTTGTGATTTTAGGTGCAGGAACCGTAAGCGAATTTGCGGTGCGCTCCGCTATTGGATTGGGTGCAAGTGTAAAAGTATTTGACAATTCAATCACCAAATTACGAAACTTGCAACACCGTTTGGGTCATCCTATTTACACATCTACCATACAGCCAAAAACATTGTTAAAAGCATTAATGCGCTGTGATGTTGCCATTGGCGCAGTCAGGGGAAAATTACGCTCGCCTATTTTGGTTACCGAAGAAATGGTGATGAGAATGAAAAATGGTGCCGTAATTATTGATGTTAGCATTGATTGCGGCGGATGTTTTGAAACTTCTGAATTAACCTCACACAAAAAACCAACGTTTCTAAAACATGGCGTAATTCATTATTGTGTTCCCAATATTCCTTCCCGATATTCAAGAACTGCCTCAGTTTCAATAAGTAATAATTTTACGCCGTATTTAACGAATATTGCTGAAGAAGGCGGATTTGAAAATGCTGCGCGATTTGACAAAAGTTTACAAAAAGGAATGTACTTTTACCACGGAATTTTAACCAATAAAACTGTGGCCGACTGGTTTGGTTTGCCGTTTAGAGATATCAATTTATTGTTTTTATAATATGACTTTTAAACAACGCTTGCCCTATTTTTTAGTAGGCTTAACCCTAGGAATTATTGCAGTTTTTTTTGTTTTTGATAAAAAAGAAGCCACTTTCGATTATGGTCCGAATGCACGGGTTTTAAAAAATATCAGCATAAAAAATCATATTTATTCTGAAGCTGTTAAAACTGCCATTCTCGAAAAACAAATTGATACGGCCCAAATTTCTAAGATTTTGAAAAAAGGAAATGCCGATATTTGGAACAAAATAAAAACAGATACCTGCATTCAATACAATATAAAAGGACGCAGAGAATTGAAAAACATCACTTTAACCGTTAAAAATTGCGATTCGACGGCTTTTATTGAAAAAATTATGATTGAATAGCAATTTTTGAATAATAGTTTTCCTTGATTTTTTTGATGCTTTTGATGGATTTTTCCATCCACTCTTGGTATTTTACGTCTTTCTCAGTTTCCGTCAATTGCCACTTTACCTCAGATTTTTTTAATTTTTCGCTCAGGTTTTGAAGAATGATGGCGGCTGCTACAGAAATGTTCAGACTTTCAGTAAAACCAACCATCGGAATTTTTAAAAATCCATCTGCATTGTCCATCACATCTTTTGAAAGTCCGGCCTTCTCTACCCCAAAAAAGAATGCAGATTTTTCCGTAATGTCAAAATCTTGCAGCAAACAAGAATCGTTGTGCGGTGTTGTCGCAATTATTTTATAACCTTTTGAGCGTAAATCAGCAATACAATCAAGCGTATTGTTGCTGTCATTTCTCTTGTATACTGAAAAATCCAACCATTTTTGCGCGCCTTTGGCAATATGATTGGATGCATAAAATTTATATTTTGTTTCTATAATATGAACATCCTGCACGCCAAAAACATCACAACTTCGCACTACGGCACTTGCATTTTGCGGCATAAAAATATCTTCAATGGCAACGGTAAAATGCCTGGTTCGATCTTCCAAAACTTTTTTAAATAAATTCCTCCTTTTTTCAGATACAAATTGCTCTAAATATTCAATAAATTTATAATCTACCATGTAAATTGTGTGTTTTTTCAAAGATAAAATTTTACTTTTGATTAACTTAACGATATGAAGAAAATAGTTGTTTTATCGGGTGCCGGAATGAGTGCCGAAAGTGGCATCAATACTTTTAGGGATGCAGATGGATTGTGGGAAGGTCACGACATTATGGAAGTCGCTTCTCCGCTTGGCTGGCAAAAAGACAAAGAAAAAGTATTGGATTTTTACAACAAACGCAGAGCGCAATTGCTTACCGTTTTTCCTAATGAAGCGCACAAAGCATTGGTGGCGTTAGAAAAAAAATATCAGGTAAATATTATCACCCAAAATGTTGATGATTTGCATGAACGGGCCGGAAGTTCACAAGTTTTGCATTTGCACGGCGAATTGTTGAAAGTTAGAAGTACCAAAAATCTAAACTTAATTTATGATTGGAAAAAAGCATTGAATTTGGGAGATGTTTGCGAAGAAAATTCACAGTTGAGGCCACACATTGTTTGGTTCGGGGAAAATGTGCCAGAGTTCGACAACGCACTGGATATAACCTCGGAAGCGGATATTTTAATTGTAATTGGAACTTCCATGCAAGTGTATCCTGCAGCGCAATTAATCAATTATGCAAAACCTGAAATTCCAATTTATTTTATTGATCCGAAACCATTTATTCAACAAAATCAGTATAAAAATTTAACTGTTTTGGCCGAAAAAGCTTCTGTAGGCGTTGTAAAAGTTGTTAACCAATTACTTGGTTGATTCCTTCAAACAATTCGCCTTTTGAAATTTGGCTTCCCATTTCAATGAGTTCAAATAATTCTTGATTGCGGTCTTTCGTATATTTTTTTTCAGCCTTAAAGTATTCAAAATCTTCATCAAGCGGATTTTTTAAAAAAAACTGAAAATCGGCTGATTTTAAAAAACTTTTATGAGTGTTATTTAATCTGATGAAAATTCTGACAATTACATCCAATTTGCATTTAAACATGTTGATGTGATTTTCTGAAATATGCTCCAAATATTCGGTTTTTGTCAAAACTTCTTCCCAAACAACATCACTAAAAATATTTAATTCTTCTTCAGCCATCGAAGGATTTTCAATTTTTATTTTATTCCACTCTTTTGCATCAATTTGTTGCGTGGCCAAAAATTCAGCAAACTCCTTATGTAATTCCGAAAATTGTTCTTTTGTTAATTGTTGGTATTTCATAAAATAGAGGCATAAAAAAACCGCCCAGATTGGGCGGTTCAAATATAAAATAAATTTTTTATTGCTTTGGTTCTGCAACGATTTCAATTGGCAATTCTACCACAACTGCTCTATGCAATCTAATTGTAGCATTGTATTTTCCAATTCTTTTAATTGTACCACCTTCAACTTTAATGTATTTTTTCTCAATAACCTGACCGGCAGCCGCTAAAGCATCTGCAACATCTTGGTTATTTACTGATCCAAATAATTTTGTGTTATCGGCTGTTTTAGCAGTAATTTTAATATCCAATGCTTTAATTGCATCTGCAATTTCTGTGGCATCTTTTATTAATTTTTCTTCTTTATAAGCGCGTTGCTTTAAAGTTTCCGCTAACATTTTCTTTACTGAACTTGTTGCCAATACTGCAAATCCTTGAGGAATCAAATAGTTACGTCCAAAACCATTTTTTACAGTAATAAGATCATCTTTAAACCCTAGGTTTTCAACGTCTTGCTTTAATATAATTTCCATAATTCCTTGCTGTTTTTATTTTAACATATCTGCAACGTATGGCAATAAAGCTAAGTGACGCGCTCTTTTAATTGCGACAGACACTTTACGTTGAAATTTTAATGAAGTTCCTGTTAAACGACGAGGTAAAATTTTACCTTGTTCATTTACTAAGTATAATAAGAAATCAGCATCTTTATAATCAATATATTTGATACCATTCTTTTTAAAACGACAGTATTTTTTTACTTGTTTTGTTTCAATATCTAACGGAGTCAGGTAACGAACATCACCTTGTTTTCCTCCTTTTGCTTGTTGTTCTATAGACATAACGCTTATTTTTTAGATGCTTTACTTCCGTCTCTTAATCTTCTTTTTTCAGCCCAGGCAACAGCATGTTTATCTAACGCAACGGTTAAATAACGCATAATACTGTCATCTCTTCTAAATTCAAGTTCAAAAGGAGCAACGAATTCTCCAGCAACTTTGTATTCGAATAAGTGATAAAATCCACTTTTTTTGTTTTGGATGGTGTACGCTAATTTTTTTAAGCCCCAGTCCTCTTTTGATATCATTTCGGCACCTTTAGAAACAAGATAGTCCTCAAACTTCTTTACTGTTTCCTTTACCTGAACATCAGATAAAACGGGATTCAAAATGAAAACAGTTTCGTAATGATTCATAATTAATAATTTAAGTTTTTACTTTTAAGGGTGCAAATATAGGCTTATTTCCTTAATTGGCAAGTGTAAATTTAATAAAATACCACTAATAATTATCGACGTCTATATTGAATTTGATGGATTGAAATTCTTTGATGGCCTGAAACGCATTTTTTACCCTTTGAATTTGATTTTTACTCACAACCAATGAGTTATTTTGCGGTATTTTTATAATGATTGTTCTGATATAATAATTCCTGATTTTTGAAATTCCCGGTGTTGAAGGCCCTAAAATATCGTCTTTAAAAATAGATGTTAATGATTTTCCCAACCAAACTGCGCCTTCATCTACCCTGTTAAAATCCTTATGGCGCAAGGTTATTTTAATAATTCGGTAAAAAGGCGGATAATGGTATTGCCAGCGTTCGTCTAATTGCTCTTTATACATTTCTTCAAAAGCATTTGTTGAAACCTGTTGTAATATTTTATGGTGCGGATTGTACGTTTGTATGGCAACTTTTCCTCTTTTGCTTGCACGTCCTGCCCTACCGGAAACTTGTACCATCAACTGATAACTTCTTTCGTGTGCCCTAAAATCGGGGAAATTAAGCAAATTATCGGCATTCATAATGCCCACCAAAGACACATTAGCAAAATCTAGTCCTTTTGAAAGCATTTGCGTTCCCACCAAAATATCTATTTCCTGCGATTGAAATTGCCCAATAATTTTTTGATAGCTGTATTTGCCTCGCGTGGTGTCAAAATCCATTCTGCCCACTTTTGCGTTTGGAAAAAGTTCCATTAATTCAATTTCAATCT
>JAWOHJ010000118.1:0-12063 GCA_046485225.1 Lutibacter sp.
TTTGATTATTTTAGCTATTCCGATACCATTTCAAAGAAACTTTCATTTCTAGAATTTGATGGCGTCACTTTTAAAATTGATGGTTATTTGTCTAAAAAATTTATAGAAAACAACGCCGATTATATAATTTACCATAACGTACATCTGGTTTTTAATCAAAATAGCGTTCGGATTAATGAGGTAAAAACCGATCGATCAAATTTTAAGCATGAACTTGCGGCATTTGTAAAATTATATGCTGAAAACAAACAAACTATGCTTCATTTAAACTTTAATCGGAACTTAATGTATCAGGATTATTTATTTTACAGAACAATTATTGAAAATCTCAGCCGTGAAAACATTTTAATAAATCAGATTGAATTTATTTATAACAAAAATGAAGGTTAGGCCCAAGGGTTAAATTAACTATTTAACAAGCCATCTTTTTTTCCTATTTTTACAAAAACAAATTGAATGTTCGATTTTCTAAATTTTTCTTATATTGATATTTTAGACATCGTTTTGGTGGCTACGCTGCTTTACTATGTATATAAACTTTTAAAAGGAAGTGTTGCCGTCAATATTTTTATTGGGATAGGACTTGTTATCATTATTTGGAAAATAACCCAAGCGCTTCAAATGGAGATGCTTAGCGGTTTGTTGGGGACACTTGTTAGTTTGGGTGCTATCGCCATACTTATTGTTTTTCAGCCTGAAGTTCGAAAATTTTTGTTGATGCTGGGTTCCACAAATTTCACCAACAAGAAAAGTTTTTTAAAACAAATCAACTTCCTGAAAAGTGAAATTTATATTACCATGGATGTAGAAACCATTGTAAAAGCGTGCGAATCGATGTCGGCTGTAAAAACAGGTGCTTTATTGGTTTTAGAAAGAACGCATAACTTAGATTTTGTTAAAGCTACAGGCGATAAAATGAATTCCGAAGTCAATCAACCCATTTTGGAAAGTATTTTTTATAAAAACAGTCCGTTGCATGACGGTGCGGTAATTATTAAGGATAACTTTATCATTGCCACCAGAGTTGTTTTGCCGCTTTCCGCAAAAAATATACCTGCACGATTTGGATTGCGCCATAGAGCTGCCATAGGAATTACTGAAAAAACAGATGCACTTTGTTTGATAGTTTCCGAAGAAACTGGTAAAATATCGTATATAAAGGACGGGGAATTTGTGTTGTTTAAAAATCCACAAGAGCTTATTGAAATGATTCGCTATGATCTCAATTAAGCCCCTGATTAGTTATCAGTCTTAGTTTACAGTATAACAGTTATATGTTTTAGCAATAACTTAATAATTAACAATTCAACGATTAAACAACGATTAAACTGCTTCACCGGCAAATTGCATATCATACAACATTTTATAATTGCCATTTTTCTCGAGCAATTCCAGATGTGAACCTTGTTCCACAATATGGCCTTTATCCATCACAATAATTTTGTCGGCTTTTTTAATGGTTGTTAACCTGTGCGCAATAATGATGGAAGTTTGGTGCCTTGTTATTTTATCTGTAGCTTCCTGAATCAATTTTTCTGAATAAGAATCTATGGAAGATGTGGCTTCATCCAAAATTAAGATACTTGGTTTGCTCACATAAGCACGCAAAAAGGCAATTAACTGGCGTTGTCCGGTAGACAACATGCCGCCGCGTTCCTTTACATTATAATGATAATTATTTGGCAAACTCATAATAAACTCGTGAATGCCAATTTCTTTAGCGGCGTCTATCACTTGTTCTAAAGTGATTGATTCATCGCTTAAAGCAATATTGTTATAAATGGTATCTGAGAATAAAAAAACATCCTGCAAAACAACGGCAATCTGATTTCTTAATGAAGGCAACGTATATTTCAAAATATTTGTGCTATCGATACAAATTTCGCCCTCATCAATTTCATAAAAACGATTTACCAAATTGATGATGGTAGATTTTCCTGCACCTGTTGCGCCAACAATGGCGACAGTTTCACCGGCATTTACTTTGAATGAAATTCCTTTTAAAACCTCTTCCCCTTTGTTGTAACTAAAACGCACATTTCTAAATTCAATATCGCCTTTGAAGCCTTTTGCTTCCAAATCGCCGGTTTGGGCAATTTGATCTTTGGTGTCCAGCACTTCAAAAACTCTGTCTCCGGCGACCATTCCCAGTTGCAGCGTGTTAAATTTATCGGCAATCTGGTTCAATGGCCTAAACAACATTTGAGCCATCATAATAAATGCGATTATTTGTCCTATTTCCGTAGTACCGTTATTCACAATATCCAAACCGCCATACCAAACCAACAATCCGACAGAAATAGAAGCTAAAATTTCGGCAATAGGAAAGAAAATAGAATAATACCAAACTGTTCTGATATTTGCTTTTTTGTGCAAGTCATTAATTTTGACAAATTTCTCATATTCCACTTTTTCGTGGTTAAACAACTGCACAATTTTCATTCCCGTAACGCGTTCCTGCACAAAACCATTTAAGTTTGCCACTTGGATTCGCACTTCCTGAAAAGCCGATTTAATGGCAATTTGAAATAATTTTGTAGCATAAATTAAAACCGGAAGCACAATAAAAGCAATTAATGCCATTCTCCAGTTCATCCAAAGCATGACAATGGCCACCACCAGCATTTTTAACAAATCACTGATAATCATAAACAATCCCTGTCCGAAAAATTGCGCAATCGTTTCTGTGTCTGAAACCAAACGTGTCACCAATTTTCCCACGGATGAATTATCAAAATATGACATTTTAAATTGCAGCATATGCTTGTTCAGCTGAACCCTGATGTCTTTTATGATATGCTGTCCCAACCAATTCACCTTGTAAATAAAAATAAACTGCAACAAAACTTCGGCGATTAAAAAAACAACCATCAATAAAGAGAAGTTCAAAATACCCGTTTTGTCCTTATTTTTAAAATATATATTGACAATTTCCTGCAACAAAATAGGTTTTGCAACAGAAACTAAAGACAACAGTATTGCCGAAAGAGTTCCTATAAAAAATTCCATACGGTATTTTCTGGAAAAACCCAATAATCGGTTAAATATTTGCGCGTCAAAAGCGTTGCCTGTAACTTTTTTACTCATTTTTACTAATTGTTTTTGGATAGGTTACCTGAGTTAAAAATAAGCCTTGCGCGGGCGCTGATGGTCCGGCGTTGCACCTGTTTTCACTTTCAATAACGCTTTTAAACTCTTCCAAAGTCATTTTTCCTTTTCCTATTTCTATTAAAGTGCCCACAATGGCCCGCACCATATTTCTTAAAAACCGATCGGCGGTAATGTGAAATACCAGCAATTGCTCTGTTTGTTTCCAGCCAGCCTGCATAATGTTGCAATTATAAGTCCTTACATCGGAATTTGAACGGGAAAAACACTTAAAATTGGTGTGTGTTTTTAAGATTTCAGCCGCCTCATTCATTTTTTCAACCGCCAATTTTGTGGTGATTAATTGCCATGCAGTTTCCGTTAAAAACGGGTTTTTTCCTAAGAAAATACGATATTCATAACTTCTGCTTGTTGCATCGAAACGCGCATGGGCATTTTCAGTGGTTTCAAAAATATCATAAACAACAATATCATTTGGCAGCAAACCATTTAATTTATAAATAATTTCTTGCGGATTAAATTCATTTTCAATGTCCACATGCGCAAAAAATTCTTCGGCGTGCACACCGGTATCGGTTCTGCCGGCGCCAACAACTTCAATAGTGGATCTGAATATGGTAGTGAACGCTTTGTTCAATAAATCCTGCACCGTTATCGCGTTGGGCTGCACTTGCCATCCGTGATAGTTGGTTCCTTTATATGCTAATTTGATAAAATATCTCAATTGAAATGTTATTTTTGTGCAAATGCAAATATACGCCATATTTGTGAGTTCCTAATTCTACAACCAAATGAAAAAGATTTTATTGCTTTCTGATACCCACGGATATATTGATGACCAGATTTTAAAATTTGTGAAACTGGTTGATGAAGTTTGGCATGTGGGCGATATCGGTTCTTTTGAAGTGGTTGACGCACTAAAAAAACTAAAACCTTTGCGTGCAGTTTACGGAAATATAGACGATGCTTTGATGCGGGCCGAGTTTCCGTTGGACAATAAGTTTACCATTGAAAAAGTTGCTGTTTGGATGACGCACATTGGCGGTTACCCGAACAATTACAATCCGAGAGTTAAGGAAGAACTCGCGGTAAATAAGCCAAAATTATTTATTACCGGCCATTCGCATATTTTAAAAGTGATGTTTGATAAGAAACTGAATTTGTTGCATATGAATCCGGGCGCTGCGGGAAAATACGGATTTCATACAGTAAGAACGATGTTACGGTTTGAAATTCACGAAGAAAACATCACAAATTTGGAAATTATAGAACTTAAAAAAAGGGCTTGAAAGTTTAATGTTTCAGGCTTCAAGTTTCAAGTTTAATAAATTAAAACTTATAAACCTGCTTGGCCGCAGTGATGTTTAAGTTGGTAATTCTTTTTGCGTTAGGGATTGAACGGTATGTTTGAGCACGCCCGTTTTTCACGGGATGCGAGTAGTGAAAGCCCGACCCGCCAGCTGGCGGGGAACGCCCTTAAAATAATAAAACCATTTCAAACGAATTTGAAATGGTTTCTGCACACTAATATACAAAGATTATAGGTTTATCGCAATCTATCCACAGATTTCACGAGTTCTTCATCCTTTTTGATTGCTTTGTTGGCCAAAGCCACAAAAACAATTGTAAAAATAGGAATGAGCAACCCAATACCCTTCTCAGAAACTTGCATTTCTCCAGATAAATTTTGTGCAAAATACACGAGTATGCCTACTAAAATAAAATTAATCAAAATTGCTAATCGCCCTAAAACAAATTGCAGCTGTCTTTTTTTAAACTGAAAAATTGTAATAAGCGTTAGGATGGCAGATGCTATGAACAAAACAAAAACACTTGCCAATAACAAATTGCCAGAACTTAGTGAATCCAACGCGAAAAATTCAGTTCCTTGCTCCGTTACCCATAAATTAAGGGGGAAAATGAATCCTCCTGAGAGTGCTGTAGCAATTAATAAATAAATCGATTGTATTCTTTGAATCATATTTATGCCAATTGAGGCAAAAATACGTTTTATTTTTAAAGATTAAAAGATTACTATCTAAAATAAATTATTATATTTGCAATGTCCTACCGCATAATTATATACAGGACCTGCAATTAAAAATTATCACCACCCAGATTAACTCAAAATGAAATTCTTAAATTAATAAGATCATCATATTTATTCACTAACAATTATTACACATTTACATAATGTTTGAAATTTCCGAACTAAAGGATAAATCTCTTTCAGAATTACAAGAGATTGCTAAAACCGTTGGAGCAAAGAAGTTTAGTCAATTAAAAAAACTAGAATTGGTTTATTTAATACTAGACGTTCAAGCCGCTGCTCCTCCAACTCCTTCCAAAACTGAGGCCTTATCTGATGATGACAAGCCAAAACGCAAACGCATCGTAAAAAAAGCAAATCAGCCCAAAGCAAACAAAAACATTCCAGCTTCAGAACCACAAAAAGAAAAAGCACCCGAGCTTTTCTCTGCTATTCCAACTATGGAAGTTGAAGAAGCTGCAACACCAGAAAAAGTTGCTACTTTAAAAAAACCATTTAAAAAAGCGATAAAAATTTTACCAGCTACTCCTGTTGACAATACCGAGGTTGAAACTGTTGAAACACCTGTGATTAGAACCGGCGTGGTAAAAGTAGCCATTAAAAAAGCTGCAAGACTGGAATCAAAAACTGAAACTGAAAGTCAGCCAGAAAGCATTGAAACTACTGTTGATGTTACTGAAAACGGACAAGAAAGACAAGTTCAAAACCAGCCTAAACAGCCAATTAAACAGCTTAAACAGCAAGGCAATCAGCAACAAGGTAACCAACAACAAGGTAACCAACAACAAGGCAACCAACAGCAAGGCAACCAACAGCAAGGCAACCAACAGCAAGGCAATCAGCAGCAAGGAAGTCAACAAGCGAACCAACAAAGAGAAAAAGGTCCACGCAAACCAGGAAATCGCTTTAGAGATCCCGATTATGAATTTGACGGGATTATTGAAAGTGAAGGTGTGTTGGAAATGATGCCTGACGGTTATGGTTTTTTACGTTCATCGGATTACAACTACCTGTCATCGCCAGATGATATTTACTTATCGCAATCACAAGTTAAATTATTTGGTTTAAAAACCGGAGATACCGTAAAAGGTGTGGTAAGACCACCAAAAGAAGGTGAAAAATATTTTCCTTTAATTCGTGTTTCAAAAATAAACGGATTAAATCCGAATGTTGTTAGAGACCGCGTTTCTTTTGAACATTTAACTCCGTTATTTCCAGAGGAAAAATTTAATTTGGCAGGAAAAAACAGCACACTTTCAACAAGAATTATCGACTTATTTTGTCCGATTGGAAAAGGACAAAGAGGTATGATTGTTTCTCAGCCTAAAACTGGTAAAACGATGTTGTTGAAGGATATTGCAAATTCAATTGCTTCAAATCACCCGGAAGTTTATCAAATTATTCTTTTGATTGATGAAAGACCTGAAGAAGTTACAGATATGCAACGAAGCGTAAGAGGCGAAGTTGTTGCTTCCACTTTTGATGAACCAGCTGAAAAACACGTAAGAGTTGCCAATATTGTTTTGGAAAAAGCAAAACGTTTGGTTGAATGCGGACACGATGTGGTTATTTTATTGGACTCCATCACGCGTTTGGCCAGGGCTTATAATACTGTTGCACCAGCATCGGGTAAAATTTTATCGGGTGGTATTGACGCCAACGCATTGCACAAACCAAAAAGATTTTTTGGAGCGGCAAGAAATATTGAAAATGGCGGTTCCTTAACCATTATTGCCACAGCACTTACTGAAACAGGTTCAAAAATGGATGAAGTAATCTTTGAAGAATTTAAAGGTACAGGAAACATGGAGCTTCAATTGGAAAGAAACATTGCCAATCGAAGAATTTATCCTGCCATTGACCTTGTTAAATCGAGTACACGAAGAGATGATTTATTGTTAGATCCTAAAACAGTGAAACGTATGTGGATTCTTAGAAAATATTTGGCAGATATGAATCCTGTAGAAGCTATGGAATTCATTAAAAGCAAAATACAATACACCACTTCAAACGAAGAATTTTTAATCTCTATGAACGGGTAAAAAGCCCCCTAACCCCCAAAGGGGGAATTATTATAAAGTTAATAAAGCGGGCAAATGCTCGCTTTTTTGTAAACTATTTACTTGTAAAGATCATTCTTAATTTTCTTTGAAATTGTCAATACTTTAAGAATTTCTAATCAAACTCCCTTTCCTTGGGAAAGGGCTGGGGATAGGATTAAATAAAAAAAGCGGGCAAATGCCCGCTTTTTTTATTTCGTTATCTATTAACTAATAGAATTCACCTCTAAAATCTTTAATGTCAGCAGTTTCTTCTAACACTTGAAACAGCATAAAAGATCTTCCTTTTAAATTAGTGATTATTTTATTACGGAAAGTTTCATAATTATCCAATTTTATTGGCGTGTCGCGTTTGTCAACTTTAACCACAAAGACGCCCATATTGCCATCTATTGGCTTAGAGACTTCGTTTAATTTTATAGTAGACATTGCGCCAACGACTGCTGGTTCATTTCCAACACCCGTTAATAAAGGACTTGCTAAAGTTACACTTAAAGCAGGACTAACCGATGCATTGGTATTTTTTGCAATTTCTTCTAAGGTAGATCCTTTTATTTTCGCATTGATTAATGCCGATTTTTTCTTATTGATGAGCTCAGGCTGAATTTTAGACAATATCTCTGAATTCACTACCAAACCGTCTTTCTCCGACTTGCCTTTAAGCACAACAACCGCATAACTTCTTTTACCGTCAACATCAATGTCAAAGCGTTTAGAATCCCCAAGTTCTCTTTCTTTTGCAAATGCCCAAATCACAATTTGGCGTTGGCCGTTTAAACCAGGAATATTTTCTTCCAAAACTTTAAGATTCATCGCAGACTGAACATTATAATTTTCTTTTTTAGCGATATCTTCTAATTTTTCGCCATTGGCCAAATTGGCCGTAAGCGTTTCTGCTTGTTCAAAAATTGTATTTTCTGTAGTTTCAGAAGGATCTATTAAACGTGCGAAAGTAGCCATTTTTACAGCTTTTTCAGCTTGTTTTTGTTCATCAACTCTGATTACATGAAAACCAAAAGCAGTTTCAACTACCGCTATACTGCCTGTTGGATTTTTATAAATATAATTGGCGAAATCTTTATCAAAAGAAGCTGAAAAAGCTTGATTTTTTGTAATCCATCCAATATCGCCTCCCTTGCCTTTTGTGGGATCAGTATTAACCTCATCTGCAATTTCAGTATATTTAGTCTTGTCATTTTTAACCAACGCAAAAATACTGTCGGCCGTTTTTTTGGCTTCTTCTTTTGTTTTTATTGATTCAGATCTAACAGCTCCTGTGTAAGGAATCAAAATATGGCTTGACTTCACAGAATCTGGCAATTGCGCAAAATCTACAATTTTTGAAATTTTATAGAAGCCATTGTCTTTATATGGCCCAACAATATCGCCAACAGAAGCGTTAAAAATTGTGTCTGCAATTGCAGGCGGAAATTGATTTTTATAGTAATAACCATTATCAACACCTAAATCTGATTTGTTATCGTTTAAAAATGCTTCATAATTGGTAGCATTTTTTAATCCTGGAATTTGAACCTTTGCATTTGCAGCATTGCTGAATTCCTCTCTGTCATTAATAAAGTTTATCACTTCCATTTTAGCAAATTCATCGTCTGCTTCAGATGGCGCAATGTCAAATTTTACATATTCCAAAGAACGGGTGGCTTCAGATTTAAACCTTTTGGAATTTTTTTCCAAATATTTTTGAATTTCTTCCTTAGAAACCTTTGCCAATTCATCAGAAATGGACGTATAAGGAACATACACAAACTGCCCGTCCATTTTTGTGTTTTGGTACAAATAATCGCGCTCACCTTCTTTTAAAGAAGCCCCTAAACCTGCTGAAACCAAAGTGGTATAAGCCATACGTTCAAGATTTTGTTTGATGCTTTTTTCAGTTTCCAGCCAATTTAACCAAGCTTGGCTGTTTCCGGCTTCAGCATCAACTTTCATATTGGCGATATATTCCTTTAATTTTTCTTCATTAAAAAGACCTGCTTCATTTTTAAAAAGCGGAGAATTTTGAATTTCAGGCAACGAGACCATGGCATCCCAAATGTCTTTTTCACCTACAACAATTCCGGCTTGTTCTAATTGAGATTGAAATATTTTTTCGCCAACCAAATTATTCCAAACAGCATCAACTGCTTGCATTTGAGTTACTCTGCCTCCACTTTGAGATTTATAGTTTTCTACAAGTTTTGCAAATTCCTCTCTGTCAATGTTTTCGCCGTTTACCTCACCAATTGAGTTTGTTTTGGTTGCGCTGAAAAATTGCTGAATTGAACTTGGATCTAATACAAATGCAAAAAGCGCTAAACCCACAATAAGGATTAGGAACATTGAACGATCTCTAATTTTTGATAAAATTGCCATTTCTATAGTTATTTTCTTTTATTACAGTGTGCGAAAATACGATTAAGTATTTAATTATGAAAGTGAAATAATCAATATTAATTACAAAAAAAAGGTAATTTTTTGATGACCTAAACCTTTAATCCTCTTTATCTAAAACTTTTAAGTAAACTTCCATAATTTTAGAGGAATCTACCTTTAACATTTTAAAATATAAATTATTTATTTCGATGATTTCGTTTTCTTTTGGGATGTCTTCGTTATGATAAACAATAAATCCGCCCAAGGTTTCATAGGCTTCATTTTCTTCAATATTTAAATTGTATGTTTCATTTAAATAATCGACATCCAAACGCGCCGAAAACTCGAATTCGTTATCGGTAATTATGTTTTCCAGCAAATCAACGGTATCGTGTTCGTCAATAATATCGCCAAACAATTCTTCAACAATATCTTCAATGGAAATAATTCCTGAAGTTCCTCCAAATTCGTCCAACACCACAGAGATGCTTCTTTTCTTTTTAATTAAGATATTTAGCACATTGTTAATCAGCATACTTTCAGGAACAAACACTACAGGCAACAAAATGGATTTAATGTCCTTTGGTTTTTTAAATAATTCAAAAGCAATTGCATAGCCCAAAACATTGTCCAGGGAATTGTTGTAAACCAAAATTTTTGAATATCCGGTTTCTATAAATAGCTGCTTTAAATCGTCAATGTCATCATTAATTTCCACTGCTACAATTTCGGTTCTGGGAATCATAATTTCACGTGCCTTTAAGGTATCAAACCCAAGTGCATTTTGAAAAATTTGAATTTCAGAATCCACTTCTTCAAAATCATCACTGTTTTCAAGTTGTTTGGTGATATAATTTCCAAGTTCTTCTTTGCTAAATTCTGTTTGTTTCACATCGCCAGTTGTATGAAAAAATATTTTCAACAAAAAATCGGAAATTGCGGTAATGAAAGATGAAACAAAATAAAAGATGATATAAAAAAAGTATGCAAGCGGTGCAAAAAACCAAAACATTTCGTTGGCATAAATTCTAAATATTGCTTTTGGCAAGAATTCAGCGGTAACCAAAATGATAATTGTAGAAATTATGGCTTGAATAATTAAAGTAGAAAAATCATTAAAATAGAAACCCAGTAAATTATCCATAATAATTTCAGCCATAAATAAACTGTAAATTACCAATGAAATACTATTACCAACCAACATGGTGGTAATAAATTTTGATGATTTTGCCGTTATTTTGCTAACAATTTTAGAGGTGAAACCTTCCTTCTTTTTTTGAAGTTCAATTTGAAATTTATCGGCAAAAATATAGGCTATTTCCATTCCTGAAAAGAAAGCGGAAAACAGAATTGAAATTAATATGACTGCAATTTGAATTTCCAACTACAAATTGTTTGGTGTTTCCCGTTTTTTTCTGAATCGTCTTCTGAAAAAATACATAAAAACTGCCACTATTGAAAATCCGGCCAACAAATATGCACGTTCTCTGTCTTCATTCCATTTTAAAACAGTTTCTACACTAAATACTATGGCTATCACTAAATATCCATATTCAAATATTTTCCAAAGGTTTTGCATCTCTTATTCTTTAATATTAATAACGCCACTCTGATTTTTAACCCACCATGTTTTTAAATCTTCTGTTGATTCAAAACCAGTTCCGTATATCGTATCAGTTGGGGTGTAAAAGGTGAATTTTTTTTCGGTAAAAAAATAACGGGTTTTTTGATCCCAATAAATTTGCTCAGTTACCAATTTGTTTTTTTGAGCATAGTTGATAATAACCACATTTTCTTTTATTTCAGAAACTTGCGTTTTCCGATAACTTTTCGCATAATCTCCGGCGACAGTTGTGGAATCTCCATTTTTTTCAATGGTGGTAATTTTAATTCCTTTAGGAAATTCATTATAGGGATGATTTTCCCTGTTGCTGAAATCGAGCATCAATGGCGCTCTCATTTTAATATCCACACGCCCAGAATCGGTGTGCTTGTGGTTAATATTAAACGCTTCTCCTATAGGTAAATTTTTATCAGCCAAAAAATCCCGTACCTCTTTTACATCGTTTGTACATGAAAAAAACATTGCTGAGGCGATAACCACAGCAATGCATTTTATATTATTAACAACTGATTTTGTCATTCAACAAATATATCAATTTTAGTATTTTAAATCTAATTTACGGAACTATTACTGTTTCATTAATCCAACAGTTGATTCTATGGCTTGATCCTGATTGTACTCCTGCCACAAATAAATCTTTTTTAGTTGGCACATGCTCTGCATAATTTGATATAAATCTATTTGCCAATGTACTGATACTTGGATCTACAGATTTTGCTTTTATGGCTTTATTTAAAGCTGCCACATAAACCATTCTTTTAGAAACCACATCATTTCCGCAAGAGTTTGCACTTGCTGCCACGGATTCTATCTGCTCTTGTAGAACCTCTGCAATCTGCTGTTGTTCC
>JAWOHJ010000250.1:0-9692 GCA_046485225.1 Lutibacter sp.
CAGCGCATTTGTCCTGAACGAGCCGCCAAACAATTCACCCGACGCTAAAGGCAAAAACCCTAAAGCGGTGTTGATGGCCAATAAAATGATCGCAAATGGAATTACGGCTGCTTTTTGTTTTTTGTTAGAAAATATTTCGAATATGATTAGCAATATTAAAATGGCCAACAATCCTATTTCCGAGCGCATTAATAGAAAACTTTCTAAATTCATCGTATTTAATTTTTATAATAATCGTTCAAGAAACGGTTGAATACTTTCTTTTAACATTTCACTTAAACCCAATGGCAAAACACCAATTAAAATAACCGGTATCAGCAACAAAATCAATCCGGTTTTTTCGAACCAGGTTGCTTTAGGTAAATCTTTATATTCCTCATTTGATAAAGGTCCCATCATAATTTTACCAACCATTCTTAAAATATAAACGGCCGTTACCACGATGGAAGAAACTACCACAATGGTTAATATTCTTCGGAATAAATCAGGATGCTGAAAAGCACCGACAAAAATTGTCATTTCAGCCACAAAACCACTAAAGCCAGGCAAACCTAAATAAGCCAAACCGGTAATTACGTAAATGGCACCAATAAATGGCAATACTTTCATAATACCACCCAGTTTAGCGATTTCCCGCGTATGTGTTCTTCCGTAAACCATTCCGATTAAAGCAAAGAACATTGCCGTTAACAATCCGTGCGACAATGATTGGATGATGGCTCCTGTCCAGGCCGTTTTATTAAACATTAACAAGGCGAACAAAACAAGTGACAAATGGCTTACGGATGCATAAGCGTTCACGTATTTTAAATCTTTTTGCATAATGGCAGCGAAGGCTCCGTAGATTACTCCGAAAGCGGACAATACCAAGAAAAAGTCTGCCCAGTTTAAAGCGCCTTCTGGCAATAAATACATCGCAATTCTGAAAACACCATAACCTCCCAGTTTCATCAACACACCTGCGTGCAACATAGAAACGGCTGTTGGTGCGGAAGCGTGACCCGAAGGTGACCAGGTATGAAATGGAAACAAGGCTCCGATTACCGCAAAACCTATAAAGGTGATTGGATAAAATATGTTTTGTGCGCCTACAGGAATGTTGAGCTGCGCTATTTCAAAGATGTTAAAGGTTAACGGACCGCCATCGGCATTGGAATTGAAATAAATTCCCAAAATCCCTACGGATAAAACGGCCGAAGCTCCCATCAACATCAAGGTCAATTTCATAGCCGAATGTTCTTTTGGTCCCGAACCCCAAATACCTATTAACAGATACATTGGAATCACGGCGATTTCATAAAACACGAACATGGTAAACAAGTCGGTCGAAATAAAGAATCCGAAAACACCCGATGACAACGCAATCAGCGATATAAAAAATTCCTTAGGCAAATCATCAATTTTCCAGGAAATAAATACACCGGCCAACAGCACAACTGCGGTTAAGGCAATCATCACCACCGAAATGGCATCTACACCAATACTGTAATGAATATTAAAAGTTTCGTACCAGACAACATCTTTGGTAAAAACCATAATGTCCGTATTTACAGTACGCTCTTTTAGGTAAGCAAATATTAAGTTTATGGACATGGCAAACTGAATTCCCATTCCCACTGCCGATATCAATCTTGCTTGTTTTAAGTCCTTAGCAAAAAATGTTAAAGCCAAAACAATTAAAATCGGCACGATTACAAAAAGTGATAAAATATCCATTGTATTAAATTAATTTATCCATATATAAAAAACAACCATCGCAATCACAACAATACCGCCAACAAATGACATGGCATAATCTTGCAATTTACCCGACTGCATTCCCTTAATTTTATTCGAAACGGAAACAGTGACATTTCCGATGCCAATCATGGAACCGTCCACAACATTTTTATCAAACCATGAAGCTGAAAAAGCCACAATGCCAAAAAGTATTTTCTTTGTGACGAAGATGTACAATTCATCAAAATAAAGTTTGTTGTAAATAAATTTGTAAAATACCCCAAACGCATTTGCGAATTTTGTAGGCAATTCATTTGGTTTTTTATAGAAAATAAACGCGATGATAATACCAATAACTCCTACGGATGTGGCGATTGCAGCTAAAGGCACATTAATATGCATTTCAAAAGGTGTTAAATCTGCAGTTACAAATTGACTAAAAGGAATGTACCCGGCAAAAATACTCATAAATGCTAAAAACACTAGCGGAATCGTCATTGAAAGCGGAGA
This sequence comes from Lutibacter sp., assembly GCA_046485225.1. GTDB lineage: Bacteria > Bacteroidota > Bacteroidia > Flavobacteriales > Flavobacteriaceae > Lutibacter. Next base: position 2,230 of record JAWOHJ010000250.1, read on the forward strand.
TTCATGTGGCGTATGTTTGTATTTTCTGTCTTCACCCCAAAAGATGTTAAAATACAATCTAAACATATAAAAAGCGGTCAATCCTGCCACTAAAACACTGCTGTAATAAATAAGTTTGTTGCTTTCAAAAGCCGCTACCAATATTTCATCTTTACTGAAGAATCCTGCAAATCCGGGGAAACCTGCAATAGAAAGTGATGCAATTAAAAAAGTGATGTGCGTAACTGGCATATATTTTCTTAAGCCGCCCATATCTTTCATATAATTGCTGTGAACTGCGTGAATTACTGATCCTGCGCCTAAGAATAACAATGCTTTAAACATCGCGTGCGTAAACAAATGGAACATAGAAGCCATATATCCCAATCCATCATGTCCTTCATATTTTGATACGCCCAAAGCCAGCATCATATAACCAATTTGTGACATGGTGGAAAATGCCAAGACTCTTTTGATGTCGGTTTGGGTCACGGCAATTAATGCCGCCACCAAAGATGAAATTGCGCCTACATAAGCGACGACTTGCAAAGCAAATCCCTCTTCCACAAAATAGTAGGCCGGAAATAACCTGGCCACTAAATAGACTCCGGCAACTACCATTGTTGCTGCGTGAATTAAGGCAGAAACAGGTGTTGGACCTTCCATCGCATCCGGCAACCAAATATGAAAAGGAAGCATCGCCGATTTACCGACACCACCCATAAAAATTAAAATTAGCCCCCAAGTGAATACCGACAATCCCATAAAGGAAGTGGCAGCTCCCCAGCCTGCAATCAACAGTCCTTCTTCACTTGTTAAATCTTGAAAATCAAATGTGCCTGTATAATAACTGATTAAGAGGATTCCGAGTAAAAAACCCAAATCGGCAAAACGCGTTACAATAAATGCTTTTTTCGCGGCAGCCACTGCGGATGGTTTCGTGTAATAATAGCCAATCAATAAAAAAGAGGAGGCGCCAACCAATTCCCAAAAAATATACATTTGGAATAAGTTTGTTGCCATCACCAAACCAAGCATGGAAAAGCTGAATAAGGCCAAATATGAAAAGAAGCGCGTGTAACCGTCATCTCCGTGCATATAGCCTCTGCTGTACAAATGAACCATAAAAGAAATGGTGGTCACCACAACCATCATCATTACTGAGATTGGATCAATCAATACGCCTAAATCAATGTGTAATTTATCGGTAAATATGAGCCAGGTTTGTTTGTAAACAAAAGTTTGATAAACGCCTTCTAATTTTCCGTCCATAAAATAATGGTAGGCGGTATATAACGACAAAGCGAAAGAGGTTCCTAAACCCAATGATCCTAACCAACCCGAAATTGAAGCCGGTATTTTTTTGCTGAACAATCCTAAAATAACAAAAAGTGCTAAAGGAATCAGAGGAATTAATATGGTATAACTAAAATCCATTTTTTATAATTTAAATTTTTTGTCTGTTTAATATTTCATGGTTTCTGTATCCTTCACTTCAACAGAATAAATGAGTTTGTACAAATTGATAATAATGGCAATGGCCAACGCTGTTTCCGCAGCAGCCAAGGCAATGATAAAAATTGAAAACACAGCGCCCTGAAGTAAATCCGGATACAAATAAGTGTTGATCAACACAAAATTTACGGCTGAGGCGTTTAAAATCAATTCAACCGACATTAATACCGTTATTAAATTTTCTCTTGTAAAAAACCCGTAGACACCTATAAAAAATAAGATACTTGTGAGGGTTAAAATTTCGTAAATGCTTATACCTGCAATCATAATTTATTGTTTTTTAAAGTCAGAAGACCGAAGACGGAAGTCGGAAGTTTTTTCATTGTATATTCTTTTTAAATGCGACCATCATATTCATTAAATTGAAAGCGTTTTCATATTGTTGATTAAATTCTATTTCGGTAATGTATTTTCTTTTGGAAGCTTTATGCAAACAGGTCACAACTTCAGCTAAAGATCGAATTGAATAACCCATAAACTTTTTAAATTCTGGGTTTGTCTGACCAATGGAACCTTCGGAAATATTTAAAGCAATTGAATCTACAGCTCTTTTTATTTGTGAAGTTAAATTGAAAACTTCATTCGCCGGAAAATTTTTAGAAAGAACATCAATTTCCTCCCCAAAATCCATAGCCTTTTGCCATATAATTAATTTCTCAAACTTAAATCCTATTTCCATTTTTATATTAATTTTTCACTTCCGTCTTCTGACTTCCGACTTCTGTCCCGATAGCTATCGGGATCGGTCTTCTGTCTTCCGTCTTCCGACAATTTACTTCCTTTCGCCACTACAATAGCGCCAATCATCACGGCTACCAACAGCACGCTGATGACTTCAAACGGCAATATAAATCCGCCATCTTCATAACTCAATAATTTTCTGCCTATGTCAGCAACTTCAATGGAAGTGTACGTTGAGGTTGTTTCCGGAAAAGGATAGGTTGAAATTGCCCAAAGCGTAACGAGCAAACCTGCGGCACTTAGAGCGCCGGCTATGAGTTTTTTCTTTAGCGCTGTTTTTTCCAGTTCAAGTTCCACATGATGAATCAGCAACACGGCAAAAATGAACAGTACAATAATACCGCCTCCATAAACCGTAAGTTGAATGGCTGCCAAAAAGTTGTAATCAACCAAAAAATAAAGTCCGGAAATGCCAATCAACACAAAAAGCAAGTAAATAACTGCCCTTAAAATTTTTCTGCTGGTTACTGAAGCAAAGGCAAATAAAATAATAATCCCTGAAAGTATATAAAATATAATTGTCTCCATAATATTAATCTTCTATTCCGTCTAAAACAGATGAACCTGGTTGGTTTAAAACTTTAGTTAATGCACTTCTGTCATACACAGAATTTTCAAAATTCGGTGCCCAGACAATGGCGTCAGTCGGACAAGCTTCAATGCACAAACCACACATGGTGCACATCGATAAATGGTAAATATGCTTGTCTATTTTTTTCTTCTTTTTACCGGTTTCCGGGTCAACGGCCCTGTCCCAAATAATTTCTATGGAACCATTCGGACAAGCGATTTCGCAAGATTGGCAACCGGTGCAATAATGACGGTTGTCGGCATCGTGCGGCATCACAACTTCACCCCTGAAACGATCAAACATTTTAAGCGTTTCTCGGTTATCTGGGTATTCTTGGGTAATAGCGCCTTTTCGGGCGTTAATAAAATAGCCCCCTGTAACCGACATTCCTGTAAGCAAGGTTTTTATTCCTTTATATATATCTGAAAAATAACTCATTTTAGTAGTATTTCTTTGATTAAATTGTCCAGTTCAGCCATATGATTATTGCCATCAACATTAAATTCATCAAATTTAACGGCAATAAATATTTCCATTCGAGGGTTAATAATTGGTCGACTCTTAACCTTGGGAAAGTCCATCTGAACCACATCATCAAAAAGATAAGACCTGCAACTTTAATGATGAACCAGATGACTTCCGGAAACCAGGTAATATTGTCTGTTATTCCGAAAGGAGATAACCATCCTCCAAAAAACAAGACCACTGCAATGGATGCAATGATAAACATGTTTATAAATTCGGCCAGGAAGAAATAAGCGAATTTCATTCCCGAGTATTCGGTATGGAAACCTGCTCCCAATTCCGATTCCGCTTCCACCAAATCAAATGGTGCTCTGTTGGTTTCGGCAGTTCCTGCAACCATAAAAATCATAAAAGCGATAACGGAAGGAATATGGCCTTGTAAAATAAGCCATCCTCCGGTGCGTTGCGCTTCCACAATTTCTGAAAGTTGTAATGAGCCTGTTAGCAACACCATCGTTAAAATAGAAAGTCCGACCGATAATTCATAACTGATGGTTTGCAAACCACTTCTCATAGCGCCAATTAAAGCGTATTTGTTATTGCTCGACCAGCCCGCCAGCAGAATTCCGATAACGCCAATTGATGAGATTGCAATCAGGAAAAAGACCCCAATATTAATGTCGAATGCTTGAAATTGTCTTGAAAACGGAAAAACGGACAAGGCCATTAATGAGGAAACAATCACAAAATAAGGCGCTAAATTGTATAAAAATTTATCGATTTTTATGGTGCTTGTCAATTCCTTGGAAACCAACTTTAAAGCATCGGCCATTGTTTGAAAAAGTCCCCAGGGCCCAACCCTGTTTGGTCCTATACGCAATTGAAACCAGGCGGCAACTTTACGTTCTAAAAGTACTAAATACAAACCTGCTACAGCAAATAACAACAAGTAAGCAACAGCAATTACAACCATAATGGTATAACTTGCCGCTGTTTCAGGCATTATTGAATAAATCCAATCTGAGATTGTTTTTGTGATGTTTAATGGAATAATCATTTGTATAAAATTCATGGTCTTTGATTAACGGTCTATATCAGGAATTACAAAATCGAAAGATGCCATTGTTGCGACCAAATCGCCTATCAATACGTCTTTTGAAATGTGATTTAAAACAGATAAATTAGAAAATCCTGGTGAGCGGAATTTTACACGATATGGATTTTTGTTTCCTGTACTGTTTATATAAACGCCAAGTTCACCTCTTGCTGTTTCAACACGTTGGTAAAATTCACCTTTTGGCAATTTGATTACTGCTTTTGTGGCTACTTTTGTTTCACCTTCAGGAATGTTGTCAATCAATTGTTCAATAATTGAAACAGATTCCCTGAGTTCCATCATTCTCACTTGGTAGCGCGCAAAGGTGTCGCCTTCCGTAAATAAAATTTCTTTAAAATCAACACGGTCGTAAGCATTGTAAGGATGGTGTTTTCTCACGTCGCTTGAAAATCCTGAACCTCTTGCTGTTGGTCCTGAAACTACAAATGAAATGGCATCTTCTCTGGTAAGAATACCAACGCCTTTAGTTCTTTTTTGAAAAATCACGTTGCCGGTCAGCAAAAGATCGTATTCCGGAATCTTGGTTTTAAATTGTGTAATAAAATCTTTGGTGCGTTTTACAAAATTTGGGTGAATATCAAACATCAATCCGCCCGGTACATTGTAATTCATGGTTAAACGGGCACCACAGGTTTCTTCAAAAATATCATTGATCATTTCACGGTCCCTAAATGCATAAAAGTAGGAGGATAATGCACCTAAATCCATTCCCATTACGCCCCACCATAAGCAGTGAGAAGCAATACGGGTTAACTCATCAATAATGGTTCTTATCACTTTAACCCTGTCAGAAACTTCAATTTCAAGTCCTTTTTCAACAGCCAGGCAAACAGCTACGTTGTTGATGTGTGACGACAAATAATCCATTCGGTCTGTTAAATGAACTATTTGCTGGTAACTGTCGCGTTCGCACATTTTCTCGATAGAACGGTGTATGTAACCCAAATCCGGTTCCACATTTTTTATGATCTCGCCGTCAATGGTTAAAATTAATCGTAACACCCCATGAGCTGCCGGGTGTTGAGGCCCCATGTTAATAAAATACTCTTCAGTTTTTATTTTATTTTGTAGTTGTTGGTCAGTCATTATAAGGCTATTTAATAATCATATTTGCTTCATCAACATAATCTTTCCGCAACGGAAAACCTTCCCACTCAGGCGTTAAAAACAGGCGTCTTAATTTTGGATGGTTGTTGAATTTTATGCCGAAAAAATCATATACTTCCAATTCGTGAAAGTCTGCTGTTTGCCAAATGTCGTGAACTGAGTCCAGAACCGGATTTTCCCGGTCATCAACCATAACTTTCACCACAATTTGATGTCTTAATTCGGTTGATTCTAAATGGTAAATAACACCCAAAGCCGGAACCCAATCCATACCTGTGATGCAAAATGCATAATCAAATTTTAATTCGGGATGCGATTTTAACTGGCTGCAAATACTGTGAAGTTGTTCTTTAGGAACGATGACATTTAAAAATTCAGACCCTTCAGTCGTAAATTCTAAATCGGTTCCAAAACCGGTAATTATATGTTGTAAATCTTCGTTAGTCATGGTTTTTTATGATTTAATACAAATTATTTTCCTTCATCAAAACCATCAATAGGATTTACCTTTTTGGCCATGTTTTCAGTCTTAATTTTTTGTTGAAGCATAATCATTCCTTCCAATAAAGCTTCTGGTCTTGGCGGACAGCCAGGAACATAAACGTCTACCGGAATTACGTGGTCGGCACCTTTGATTACCGAGTAAGAATTGTAGTAAAAAGGTCCGCCGGAAATAGCGCAGGCGCCCATCGCAATTACATATTTCGGTTCGGCCATTTGATCATACAAACGTCTTAATACAGGTCCCATTTTGTTTACAATAGTTCCTGCAATAATAATTAAATCAGCTTGGCGTGCCGAAGCTCTTGCAACCTCAAAACCGAATCTCGAATAATCGTGGCGTGCAGCACCAGTTTGCATCATTTCTATGGCGCAACAGCTTGTGCCAAAATATAAGGACCAAAGTGAATTTGAACGTCCCCAATTGATAACGCTGTCTAAAGTGGTTACCACAATGTTTCCGCCATTACCCCCTGGAATTATTTTTCCGGGAAAATCGGCAGGCACTACTTGTTTTAATCCTTCTTCTTCAAGCTGGCTTAAATATCGTTTTTTATCTACTCCCATTGTAAAGCTCGTTTTTTGTATGCGTACAACAATCCCAATCCCAAGATGAAAAGGAATATAATTATTTCTACCAAAGCAACCGTGCCCACTTCTTTGTAAACTACAGCCCAAGGCACTAAAAATGCGATTTCGATATCGAAAATTAGGAAAAGGATAGCGAAAAGATAATACCCTACTTTAAATTGAATCCAGGTTGGTCCAATGGTTGGAATACCGCATTCGTAAGGTTCTCTTTTTTGAAGATTGTCAGATTTAGGTGAGATTAAATTTGATAAAAAGTTTGCACCGGCAACCAACACAATGGCTGCAAGTAAAAATACAATGATGGCTTCTGAACCCATTTTTTAAATACTTTTTAATTGGTGGACAAAATTATGGTTTTAAAAAAAAAAATAGCTGACATTAATCAGCTATTTTTCATGTTTTTATTACTTAACCTCGTATGTTTCTCCTGAGAAGAAAAGGTCGTCTGTTTTCTTGAATTTAGAATTTGATTTCACTTGGGCGGTAAGCGCATCTTCTCTTTCTTCCAAAGTAACATCGGTAAAACTTCTGATAATTCCTGTAGCTAACGGATATGCTAATCTCACAAGCATTTGATGAAGCGTTTTATCTTCTTCTTTTGCATTATGTACCAAAATATCTTCTTGTGTTACGCCGTTTTCGCCAATGGTTACCACTTCCAGTTTCAATTTGTTTAATACCAAACCTTTGTCTTTGTTTTTTCCAAAAATCATTGGTTTTCCGTGTTCAAGAAAAATTTGCATATCCTCTTTTACCTCCTTGTCGGTTACTTCATCAAAACATCCATCATTAAAAATCACGCAGTTTTGAAGCACTTCAATTAAGGAAGTTCCTTTAAATTTATGTGCATCAATAAAAATTTGCGTCATATCTTTC
>JAWOHJ010000170.1:0-3732 GCA_046485225.1 Lutibacter sp.
GCCAAGTCTCCCGGTTCACTTTCTTCAATAAAACTTAACGCTTCGCCCTGCGTTGCCTGCTGGCCTGCATCACGCAATAATTTGTAACCGCAAAGTTTATAAACCATTTGTGTAAAGCCTGAACAATCTATCCCAAAAGGTGTTTTTCCACCCCATAAATAAGGTACATTTAAAAAACTGGCCGCCATTTCAATGAGTGTTTCTTTGGGTTGTTTCAGGTTAAAAACTTTGCCCTCGTAACGATAATTACTATTTCCTAACTTAAAGCTTTTATCATTATAAAAAGGTAGCGTGGCGCCAATGGCAATGGTTAAGAAATTGTCATTTTCATCGGTTACAAAATCTATTAACTCACCAGCCAAAGCGTTTTTTGAACCTTCAATTTCGAAGTAGTTTTCTTCAGAAATCAGTAAGTATTGATTGGTGTCAATCCAACCTTCGTAATTGTCAAAAGCAAGTCTGATTTTGCTCCATTTTTGAAGGGTTTCCAACACTATAAAATGTTCGCCAAACAACACTTGCGAAACCATTTCGCTTCTGTCGTTGGGCTCAATTCGAAGAGGAACAATACTTAAATTACAAATTCCGTAAGGCATAAAATAAATTTACAGACGTTCAATGATGATGGCACTGGCACCGCCGCCGCCATTACATATTGCCGCTGCACCGTATTTTGCGTTATTTTGTTCCAATACGGAAGCTAAAGTGATTACAATTCTGGCTCCAGACATACCAAGAGGATGTCCTAGTGAAACTGCACCTCCATTTACATTCACTTTTGAAGAGTCTATTCCTAAAAGTTTAATATTGGCCAATCCAACTACTGCAAAAGCCTCATTAAATTCAAAATAATCAATGTCATCTATTTTTAAACCGGCTTTGGCCAACGCTTTTGGAATTGCTTTAGCGGGCGCGGTGGTAAACCATTCAGGTTCGTGGGCGGCATCAGCATAACCAATTATTTTTGCAATTGGCTTCAAATTTAATTCTTTTGCTTTATCGGCGCTCATAATGACCAAAGCTGCTGCGCCATCATTAATTGTTGAAGCATTTGCGGCAGTTACTGTTCCTTCTTTACTAAACACTGGTCGTAAAGTTGGGATTTTTGCCAAATCCACATTTTTATATTCTTCATCTTCAGCAAAAATAATGGGATCTCCTTTTCTTTGCGGAATTTCAACAGGAACAATTTCATTGGAAAACTTTCCTTTGGCCCAGGCATCAGCAGATTTTTTATAGGATTCAATCGCAAAATTATCCTGGTCTTCACGTGTAAATTTATATTCATCGGCGCATAAATCGCCGCAGGTGCCCATATGTTTTTGATCATAAACATTGATCAAACCATCAACCAATAATCCATCGGCAACAGTAATATTGCCTAGTTTTGTTGATTTTCTTCCTTCAAGATAATGTGGAATTTTACTCATATTTTCCATTCCCCCGGCCACAATAATTTCAGCATCACCAGTTTTAATCGCTTGGGCGGCAAACATAATTGCCTTCATACCTGAAGCACAAACTTTATTGACTGTGGTGCAAGGAACCGTATTCGGAATTCCGGCGAAAAGCGCTGCCTGTCTTGCCGGTGCTTGTCCCAATCCTGCTGAGACCACATTTCCCATAAAAACTTCATCAACAAGTTTTGGGTCTAAATTTATTTTATTTAATGCGCCTCTAATGGCAACTTCCCCCAATTTTGGGGCTGGGATATCAGATAAACTGCCTAATAAACTTCCTATTGGTGTTCTGGCGACGGATACAATTACAACTTCTTTCATTTGTAGCTATTATTTATTATTAATGGTCGAAAAGAATTCGCATATCTTCAACAGTGTAAACACCCAAATTGAGTTATGCTCTTTATCATTTTTGTTTTCATTCAAAAATTCAATTGCGAAATTAAACAATTTTATACAATTTTTCAGGATTAATTGGTGGGATTATTCCAATTATTATTGTTTTCCATATAAATTTATCAGGTTTTTTTGTATCATAAATTGAATGTAATTGTCATATAAAACGGGGGTTATTTTAAAAATATTGTGGGCTATAAATGCTTGTAACATAATAATTGTTATTTTTGGAAGGAAAATAAATATTTAGTGAAAAAAATTATAAACAAATTACTTGTAAATCACTCCTTAATATATAAACTATTCTTATACATCATCACGGTAATTTTAGTTGTTTATTTATTCCCTAAAGGGGGGCAATTTAAGTATGAATTTCAAAAAGGGAAACCTTGGCAATACGAAAATTATTATTCACCATTTGATTTTTCCATAAAAAAATCTAATGACGAAATTGCTTTGGAAAAATTAAGAATAAAAGAAACTTCAAAGCAATTTTTTGAATATAATGAAGAAGTAGTTTTAAATGTTAAGAAAAACACCTCTGAAAAAATTTTAGAATTTCTTGCTACGGTCAACTTATCCAATCAAAATAAAAACAGATTATTTCAAAAAGCCAAAGATATTTTAGATGAAATTTACGAATATGGCTATTTAGATCCTTTAAGTGAGCCAAAAATAGAAAAGGTTGAAATAACTTTAAGACGCGGCAATTCAATCCAGGATATTCAGCCAAACAAGCTTTTTAAAGCAAACCAAATTTCAGCTTTTTTAAATACCAAATTTGGAAAGCAGCCATTTTCCAATGAAGAAAAAAGTGTTTTAACAATTATTTCGAACGAATTAAAACCGAATGTCACCTTTGATGAAAACTTCACCCAAAAGGCCTACGAAGAAAATTTAAACCAAATTAGTTTTACAAAAGGACTGGTGGCAGAAAAGGAGCGGATCATATTTAAAGGCGATATTGTAGAAGGAGAAAAGTTAGTAAAACTAAATTCACTAAAAAGTGAGTTTGATTCGCAAGTGTGGAGCAAATCTAATTCCAATTGGATTGTACTCGGGTATACTTTATTGGTGGCATTGTCATTTTTAATGCTGATACTTTTTTTAAGAAAATACAGGTTTGACATTTTTGAAAATAACAACAAAGTAACCTTCATATTTTTTAACATGATATTGGTTATTTTGTTGATTACGTTGATTGTGAAATATGATGCAAAGTTTATTTATGTAGCGCCAATTGTGATATTACCTCTGGTTTTAAAAGCTTTTTTTGATTCCCGACTGGGGTTGTTTGCCCACACCTTAACGGTTTTGTTGCTTGGTTTTATCGTGCCTAACAGTTTTGAATTTGTTTTCCTGCAAATAGTGGCCGGTATAGTCACTATTTTAACTATTTCAGAGTTGAATAAAAGAGCCAATTTATTTCTTTCTGTTTTGCAAATTACCTTTGTTTATTTTGTTGCATATTTTGCTTTTTCTGTGATTCAAGAAGGGAATGCTCAAAATTTAAATTATGAAAAACTGACTTATTTTGCTATGAACGGGGCGGCTACTTTATTTGTATTGCCCTTAATTTATGTGTTTGAAAAACTTTTTGGATTGGTTTCGGATGAATCATTGAAAGAATTGTCGAATTCAAATTCCAAATTATTGCGTGAATTGGCTGAAAAAGCGCCCGGTACATTTCAGCACTCTTTACAGGTAGCCAATTTGGCCGAAGCCTGTGCCATAGAAATCAATGCGAATTCCATGTTGGTTCGCACCGGCGCATTGTATCACGATATTGGTAAAATACATCGGATTTTCTATTTTACCAATATCGTGATACAATGCGCCGGTGCGAACCAACATGGAATTCGCATTGATTTCTATG
>JAWOHJ010000188.1:0-4009 GCA_046485225.1 Lutibacter sp.
ATGTAATTTGCATTATTCGCGATAACGGAATAGGAATTAATAAAGCCAGGGAACTTGATCAAATAACGCAAAAGAAAAGATTTTTTGGCACTGAAACAACAGAGAACCGAATTAGGGTTCTGCATCAAAATAAAAACGTAACCATTGAAACCAAAGATATTTCTTTAGGAACAAAAACAGGTACCGAAGTCTCAATAAGCTTTCCTTCAGCTTAAGATAAAATTCTTTTTTAAAATCGTCGATCAAAATATTTCAATTTTTAAATGTATTTGTTGTTAAATTGTGTCAAATATTTGAAATGAAATAACGGCATTTTTCAAATTATTAAAACAGTTGATTGTCAATGCACTATGTGTTTTTTTAATAAAAACAAACAATTTACTTAACATTAAATATCCATTTGTTGTGAAAAACAAACCATTTGTATATTTTTTAAATGATTTCGCAAAGTTTTGCAAAAAGTAATGGGTATCAATGGTATCTTTGATTTGTATTAATGTCAAGAGGGGTTTTGGCACTTTACACTAAAAATATTAAATAAGTCTTTGGGGTTGATTTATTTATTCCTTAAACATTTTAAATATATCTTTATATTAAAATGTTTAAGGTTTTTTTTTGCGCTAAATTTTAGAATTAATTCTGAAAGGATCCCTCCCTTTGCACTATTCTTCAATTAACAACAACTAATTTTTTTTATGATTGTTGATTGCTTAAAAGCAATATATTTACACAGGATTCTGCCGTAAAATAAATCCTTCAATAAATAGCAATGATTCAAACTACCAAAGCAATAGTCATTAATACCATAAAATATGGCGACACAAGTTTAATTGCAACTTGTTACACCGAAAAATACGGCATTAAAACCTACATGCTTAAAGGCATTTTAACATTCAAAAAATCGACCGTAAAGCTGGCTTATTTTCAGCCTTTAATGGTGCTCAATTTAACGGCAAACCACAACAACAAAGGCGCTTTAAATTTTATTAAAGATGTTGAAGTGCTTAACTTTAACCATTCTATTTATTCAACAATAAAAAAACAGACCATTGCTTTGTTTTTGGCTGAAATCGTCTATTTTTCAATACGCGAGGAGGAAGAAAACAGCCAGCTATTTCAATACTTGGAGACCTCTTTTTTGTGGTTGGAAACCCATGACAATGCTACAAATTTTCATTTGCTTTTTCTGTTGAACCTCACCAAGTTTTTGGGATTTTATCCTGAAATGACAAATCTTAATACCGCTTATTTTGATTTGACTGAAGGAAGTTTCACAAATCAGAATAAATTACATGCTGTTTCAGGCGAAAATTTAGTCCAATTTAAGAAGCTCTTGGGCATAAATTTTGATGTGTTGCATGAGGTTGATTTTAGTGCCGCAAACAGGCAAACCGTATTGTCAATATTAATTCAATATTTTGAATTGCATCTGAGTGGCTTTAAAAAGCCCAAGTCATTAACTGTTTTAAAAGCTGTATTTAGCTAATTATGAGGTTTTCTTTACTATTATTACTTTTTTTAATTACGCTATCTGCTAAATCACAACAGGTAAAGGTTTTCGACCGCGAATCCAATTTCCCAATTAATAATGTAACTATTTATAATGATACCAGGGATTTGATAGTGTATACCAACAAATACGGAATTGCGGATTTGTCAATTTTTAAAGAATCCGATGTATTGTCATTCAATCATTTATCTTTTATTGAATTTGAAATCTTAAAAAGGGATTTGGGCGTTATCGAATTTGTTGTTTATTTATCCAATAGGGCCGAACAACTGGATGAAGTCGTATTGTCCGCTTCAAGAGGAAAGGAAACAAGAAGCCGAATTGGCGAAAGCATTGCGATTACATCAAGAGAGGAAATTAGAAAAATGGCACCGCAAACCTCAGCCGATTTGTTGGCGCATTTGCCTGGAATAAAAGTGCAAAAAACCCAAATGGGCGGCGGAAGTCCGGTCATCAGAGGAATGGAAGCAAACCGGGTGCTTCTGGTAGTTGACGGCGTTCGAATGAACAACGCAATTTACAGAACAGGGCATCTTCAAAGTTCGATCACCGTTTCACCAACGGTTTTGGAACGTACCGAAATTATTTACGGACCTTCGTCCGTAATTTATGGTTCGGATGCATTGGGAGGTGTGATCAACTATTTTACCAAAACACCCGAAATAAATGCAGAAAACTCTTTGAATACCTCCATTTTTTCGAAGTTCAGTTCCGCGAACAATGAAAAAACAATTCATTTTGATGCAGAGGCAAGTTTTAAAAAATGGGCATCGTTCACGGCGATTTCTTATTCAGATTTTGGCGATTTAAAAATGGGGAAAACCAGAAATCACGGATTTGACAATTGGGGCAAGGTATTTCAGTATTCCAACAATACCAATGCATTTTACAATCCGGAAGGCGTAGAAAATCCAAACACAAATTTGCAAAAAAATACCGGCTACAACCAATTGGACATCTTGCAAAAAATTTATGTTCCGCTCAGTAAAAATACCGACATTACCTTCAACCTTCAATATTCAACATCATCCGATATTCCAAATTTCGATAATTTAGCTGAGGTATCAAATGGAAAACTTCGCTATGCCGAAGCGTATTACGGGCCGCAAAACAGGTTTTTGGCTTCTTCCAGGTTACAATTCAATCCCGGGTATTCCTGGCTTGAAAAAGGAAGTCTGGTTTTTGCATTTCAACAAGTGGAAGAATCGCGTATTGAACGCAGAATGAATAGTTTAGACCGATTTTATCGTACTGAAAATGTAGATGTTTACAGTTTAAATGGTGATTTTTCAGTTCCGCTAAATGAATCAAAAGACAGAAATCTCACTTATGGCTTTGAATTTACGCACAATGATGTAAGTTCAAATGCAATTGGCAAAAAAATAGCTATTAATGGCAACGAAATTACCGGATTTGAAAACAGTTTTGTCATCCAATCACGCTATCCAGATGGCGGAAGTCAATATTCAAGCGCTGCATTATATACCAATTATCGCCAAAACCTAAGCAGCAAATCAACCCTTAATACCGGAATCCGACTTACCTCCACTTTTTTGAAAGCACTTTGGGTCGATGACACCTTCATGACCTTGCCCGATATGGAAATTTATTCCGATAATAAATCATTGTCAGCTACCGCGGGCTATGTTTACAAACCTTCTGTCAATTGGCAAATTAATACCCTTGTTTCCTCAGGTTTTCGCTCCCCAAATATTGATGATATTGGCAAAATTCGTTATAAAAGCGGACAAGTTACGGTGCCAAATATTTATTTAAAACCTGAATATGTGTACAATGCCGAGCTTGGCTTATTGCGCTATTTCAACAATAAAAAGTTTTTGGTAAGCGCAAATGCGTACTATATGTTACTTCATAATTACATTGCGCGCGGCGCTTTTGAAATAAATGGCCAAAACACCTTGGTCTATGATGGTGTAACGGCAACAACGATGGCAAATATCAACAATAAAAACGCTTATGTTAAAGGTGGAACTATAGGTTTTCAGGGAACGGTATTCAATAATTTTAAAACCAACGGATCATTAACATACACTAAGGGAAAAAGTTACGATACAAAAATGCCGCTGTCGTCCATTCCACCGTTATTTGGCAATTTGGAAGTGAGTTATACCCAAAACAAATTTCTAACCAGTTTAAATTACCGATTTAATGCTGCCAAAAAATTAAGAGATTATAATTTGGAAGAAGGTATCGACAATATTGAACAAACACCTTTTATTGCAGAAATTGACAGGTATTACGGAACCCCAAAATGGAGCACCTTAAATTTAAACACCAATTATCAGTACTCCGAAAAAATCTCAATCTCATTCAGAATCGACAATATATTTGATGTGCACTACAAAGAATTCGCATCTTCCATAAGTTCCCCGGGCCGAAATTTTGTGGGCAGCTTACTGTTGAAGTTGTAAAAAAATCTAAATTTTAAAATTAATATTTTAATCCTGCCTGCCATTTCTAAGGGCGTTACCCTGCGGG
>JAWOHJ010000237.1:0-11089 GCA_046485225.1 Lutibacter sp.
GCACCAATCCAAGTATTTGTGTTTTTGGCCAATCGGAAGGAAGGAGAAATATGATATTTAAAATCGTGGTCCTTTGTTCCATAGGCAATGTACGATTCAATTTTGAAGGTATTGGAAAAGTTCGCATTTGTTTTTCCGCCAAAGCCAAGTCTGAATCCTTCATAATTATTGAGGTTGATAATTTTACCCAAGCCAATATTGAAGTATTTTGTTGGAAAATCTCCTTTCAACAAATTTCTGGCAAAATTAACTTTTTTGTCAATTTTTTCGGTTGCGGCAAAACTGTCTAACTTTATATACGTATTTTTTCCTCGTTCTGTAATAGAGTCGGTTCTGTATTTATTCCAAAAATCTTCTTGTTTTTTGTAGGCATCATCATTAAATTGGATGGCCGGCGCAGTTCTTTTTACTTTAATAGGGTTGTTAATTTCTATGTTGGCATTCACAGCTTTCGAGGTAAAATACACAAAATCCGATTCGCTTTGGGTATTGGTGGTAACTAAAGAATCCTTCTTTTTTGATTCTCCAAATTTTACGGTGCCGCCAAACAAAGAAACAGGTTCATTATTATTTCCTTTTTTTAGGACAATGTCCATATCCTGGGGAAACCAAATATTGTTTGGTTTTATGTAATCATAATTTTGGATTGCTTTCACATTAACAGCACCTTTTAGTTCGGCAATGGCTTTTGAAAGCGCAAAACTTTGGGTGTCAATATATAAAACGCCTTCAATTCCTAGGGTTTCTTTAAGTTCTTTAGGCTTAAAATAAATAAGAATTGAATTTCCGGATTCCGTTTTTACAGTATCTAATATTTTATAATTGTAATGTTTTAAGGCGTTATCAGCTATTGGGTTGATGTATTTTGTGCCAGCCAAAACATAAAATTCATTGTAAAAAGAAAAATCCTGAAAAGTAATTGCTAAAAATTCATAAATGGGTTGTTTTAAACCTGCCATTCTTGAAGCCATGACCACTTCAGTTTTGCTTTTTCCTTTTTCAAACTGAAATTCAGAAATTTTTTCTGAAATATACAAATGCTGTTTGTCGATTTCTTTTTTGAATTTAAAATTTGAGGAATCTAACTTTTTAAATTCTTTCTGACCATTTTTTATAACATAAACAGAATCAATTTCCCCTTTAATAGAGTCGGGATTGGCGGTAACCAAAATTTTAGTGTAAGTATTAAATTTGAAGGAATTTAACGATTTTTCAATATCATTTTTCGATTTATTTTTTATCGTATTTCTAATAATCTGAAGTGCCGGATTTTCTCTGGCGATTATTTGAACTTCCCTTAAACTTTCAATTTTTGGGTTTAAAGCGATTTTTAGAAACTTCTCATTTTTAGAAATGGGAACAATTACAGATTCATAGCCAATATATGAAATGCTGATTTGGGTGATTGCTTTTTGTGCTTTTATAGAAAATTTTCCGTCAAGGTCGGTAAGGGTTCCAAAATTTGATGAAGTTGTGATCGTGGCGAACGGCAATGGCTGGTTGCTTCTGCTGTCCAGTACAATTCCCTGAATTTGATTTTGTGAAATCGAAAGAAAGGGAACGAGGAAGAATACAAAAAGGAGTTTTTTCATTTTTTTTGATAAGGGAGCACAAACATCTATTAGTAAAAAAGCACCCTGGAGAGTGCTTTGGTTTTTTGAAAAGTTTAATATTTTTTAAATTAAACCTTCATAATTTCCTGATCTTTAATTTTATAATGGTTGTCCACTTCAGCAATAAAGGCATCCGTTAATTTTTGAATGCTAATCTCTGCATTGGCTTTCATGTCTTCAGAAACTTCAGCTTTTTTAATCTCGCTCATCGCTTCTCTGCGTCCATTTCTGATGCTCACCTTTGCAAATTCAGTGGCAACTTTCGCTTGTTTGGAAAGTTCTCTTCGTCTTTCTTCGGTTAAAACCGGCACATTAATAATAATGATGTCTCCATTGTTCATTGGATTAAACCCTAAATTGGCCAGCATAATCGCTTTTTCAATGGGATGTAACATTTGTTTTTCCCAAGGCTGTACGGTGATGGTGTGTGCATCCATTGTACTTACGTTCGCAACTTGCGACAATGGGGTTTGAGAGCCATAATAATCAACGTTAACATTCCCTAACATAGCCGGACTTGCTTTTCCCGCCCTGATATTTCTGAACTCTTTTTCTAAATGCAGAATTGAATTTTGCATCAATTCTTTTGTGCTATCTATTATAAAGTCTAATTCTTCATCCATAATTGTTAAAATAAATTATACGTTTATTTATCAACTTTTGTTCCAATATTCTCTCCGGAAATCACTTTTTCTAAATTCCCTTCAACATTCATATCAAAAATAATAATGGGTAAATTATTTTCCTGACTTAAAGTAAATGCGGTGGTATCCATTATTTTTAAACCTTTACTCAAAACATCTTTAAAGGTAATGCTATCAAATTTAATGGCGTCTTTGTTTTTTTCTGGGTCTGATGTGTAAATACCGTCAACACGCGTACCTTTTAAAATAACATCGGCACTAATTTCTATCGCTCTTAAAACTGCAGCTGTATCTGTGGTGAAATACGGATTTCCCGTTCCTCCTCCAAATATCACCACACGACCTTTTTCCAAATGGCGAACTGCCCTTCTTTTGATAAAAGGTTCGGCAACCTGCTCCATTTTAATCGCTGTAAGCAATCTTGTTTTTATGCCAATGGCTTCAATGGCACTTTGTAAAGCCAAACCGTTTATAATGGTGGCCAACATTCCCATATAATCTCCCTGAACTCTGTCAATGCCATTACTGGCTCCGGCAACGCCTCTGAAAATGTTTCCGCCGCCAATTACAATTGCGACTTCAACGCCATTTTCAACAATTTTTTTGATTTCTTCAGCATAGGCCGATAAACGTTTTGGATCTATACCGTACTGGCGATCGCCCATAAGTGCTTCACCACTTAATTTTAATAGAATTCTTTTATAAGCCATAATTTATTTAAAAGTTATGCAAATATAAGAAATATTGTATAAGTAAAAAGGCAATGTTGATGATGCGTAAAAATAGCAAAGCTGTTATGGGCCATTTTTTTGTTGAAGTATTTCCTTTAGGGCGAAAAACAAAAAAAACTCGCTGAAAAGCGAGTTTTTTAAATTTATTTGGTTTGTGATTATGCCAACGAAACTCTTTTAAAGTCTGTTACAGTCACACCAATTGTTTTAACGTAATCAGCAACTGTTAACTTGTCATCTTTGATAAAAACTTGGTCTAAAAGACAAAGTTCTTGGTCTAACGTGGTATTGTCAGAAAGAAATCTTTCTAATTTTCCCGGAAGAATTTTATCCCAGATTGCTTCAGGTTTTCCTTCAGCTTTAAGTTCTGCTTTTAAATCTTCTTGAGCTTTCGCAATAACGTCATCTGTCAACTGCATTCTTGAAATATACGTTGGCACATGTTTAAGGGTTTTCCCTAAACGGCCAAGTTCAATATTTTCTTTTTCTATCACTGCAATTCTGGCTTCAGTTTCTGATGCAACAAATTCAGGGTCAAAATCTTTGTAAGACAACGTTTTTGCGCCCATTGCGGCAGCTTGCATAGAAACATCTCTTGCAACAACACTTGCACCGTCAACATTGTCAGACAATGCTGTTACTGAAGCAATTTTATTTCCTGCATGAATGTAAAAACCAACAAATTTACCGGTCACTTTTTCAAAAGCACCAATTTCCAGTTTTTCACCAATAACGCCTGTTTGCTCAATTAATTTTTCAGCAACAGTCATTCCTCCAAAGTCAGCATTTAAAAAATCTTCTTTTGAATTGTAATCAACTGCGATTTCAGCAAATTTGGTGGCCAAAGCGACAAATGCGTCGTTTTTAGCAACAAAATCTGTTTCACAGTTTAATGAAATGATCACACCAACGGTGTTGTCGGCGTTCACTTTCGCGATAACAGCGCCTTCACTTGAATCTCTGTCAGCTCTGTTTGCAGCAACTTTTTGCCCTTTTTTACGCAAAATTTCAATTGCTTTATCTAAATCACCTTCGGCTTCAACAAGTGCATTTTTGCAATCCATCATGCCAGCTCCGGTAGCTTTTCTTAAATTATTTACTTCTGCGGCTGTAATTTGTGCCATTTTATTTAATATTTTTTATTGAATTTTTAAAATTCAAAAGTGATACATTAATTTAGTTTATTCTCCTTTTTCGTCAGCTTCATCAGCTGGTTTGTCTTTGGTTGTTTTTCTGTCAGACAAGCCTTCTGCAATCGCATCAATAATAAAACCTAAAACTTTATTAATTGATTTTGAAGCATCATCGTTTGATGGAATTACATAATCCAAACCTCTTGGGTCAGAGTTTGTGTCAACCATGGCGAAAATTGGAATATTTAAGTTTTTGGCCTCAGCAACTGCAATGTGTTCTTTTTTTACGTCAATTACAAAAATTGCACCTGGCAAACGTGTCATATCAGCAACAGAACCTAAGTTTTTTTCTAATTTTTCTCTCTGACGATTGATTTGTAATTTTTCTCTTTTTGAAAGTGCATCAAAAGAACCATCAACTTTCATTCTGTCGATCACGGTCATTTTTTTAACCGCTTTTCTGATGGTCACAAAATTTGTCAACATTCCGCCAGGCCATCTTTCAGTGATGTATGGCATGTTGATGCTGGCAGATTTTTCTGCAATAATTTCTTTTGCTTGTTTTTTTGTGGCTACAAAAAGAATTTTTCTTCCTGAATTTGCAATTTTTTGAAGAGCCTCGGCAGCTTCATCAATTTTTGCGGCAGTTTTGTAAAGGTCGATAATGTGAATTCCATTACGTTCTCCATAAATATAAGGAGCCATGTTTGGATTCCATTTTCTTGTTAGGTGACCAAAGTGTACACCTGCGTCTAATAAGTCTTTAATTTCAATTTTTGTCATTTTGTTATTTAGTTTACGTTCCGTTGAGCTAGCAATAGGTAAGTAGCGGAAACCCGATCTTACCTATTTGGATGCTAAACTTTTGTCAATCATTGACTGATCAACGACAACTTTGTTATTAATTTTAATTTCAATGAACCACCAATAAAATTGGTGAAGCAATTCAAAAAAACGATTAACGTTTTGAGAATTGGAATTTTTTTCTTGCTTTCTTTTGACCGAATTTTTTACGTTCAACCATTCTTGGATCTCTTGTAAGCAATCCTTCTGGTTTAAGAATCAATCTGTTTTCAGCATTTAATTCAACCATAGCTCTTGAAAGCGCCAATCGAATAGCTTCTGCCTGTCCGGTGATTCCACCTCCAAAAACATTTACTTTAATGTCAAATGAAGTAACGTGATCTGTTAAAGTAAGCGGCTGTAATACTTTATATTGTAAAGCGGCTGTTGTAAAGTAGTTTTTAAACTCTCTTTTGTTGATGGTAATGCTTCCAGTACCGTCAGAAACATAAACACGCGCAACTGCTGTTTTTCTTCTACCTATTTTGTGTATTATTTCCATGACTATTTAAGATCGTTAAGGTTAATGGTTCTTGGTGTTTGAGCTGTTTGTTGGTGCTCAGTACCTGCATAAACGTATAAATTTCTGAAAAGGGCACTTCCTAATTTGTTTTTAGGTAACATTCCTTTTACTGCTTTTTCAACAAGACGGGTAGGGTCTTTGTCAAACATTTCAATAGCAGTTAACGATCGTTGTCCTCCAGGATAGCCAGTGTGACGAATATAGGTTTTGTCACCCCATTTTTTACCTGTTAGATTAATTTTGTCGGCGTTGATAACAACTACATTGTCTCCGCAATCTACGTGAGGCGTGTAATTTGTTTTGTATTTACCTCTGATTAGCATCGCTATTCCAGAAGCTATACGACCCAACGTTTGGCCGTCTGCATCAACCAATACCCACTCCTTAGTAACGGTATTTTTGTTAGCTGATACTGTTTTGTAACTTAATTTACTCACAATTAAATTCTTTGTTATAGTTAAACATTCATTTTTTGTCCCTAAAAAGGGAGTGCAAATGTACAATCTATTTTAGTGATAACCAATAGCGTGTTTAAAAAAGTTTATTCGATGCGTCAGAAGACGGATGTTAAATGCTCAAAGGTTAAAGCTGAAAGTTTTTTTTAATATATAAGTAAAAATATAAATATGGTATCATCCCAAATCAAGCTCCCTTTCCTTGGGAAAAGCCTGTTCCGTATTAGAACGGAAGGTTGGGGATAGGAAAAAGTCCGAAGTTGAAAAGCGCAACGCAATTTTTTACCCAACAAATTAACAATTCAACTTATCAACAATTTAACAAATAACAATTTCCTAATGCGCTGCCAGCCAATTTTCGCCTTCACCCAATTCAACAATTAAAGGAACGGAAAGCGAATAAGCGTGTTCCATTGCGTGTTTAATTTTTGGTTTTAAATCGGTGAGTTCGTCTTTATGCATATCAAAAACCAACTCATCATGCACTTGCAATAACATTTTCGATTTGAAATTGCCTTCTCCCAACATTTTATGAATGTTGATCATTGCAATTTTAATAATATCTGCGGCGCTTCCTTGTATGGGCGCATTTACGGCATTTCTTTCATCACCTGATCGAACAATGGCGTTTTGTGAATTGATGTTTTTCAAATACCTGCGACGCCCCAAAATGGTTTCAACATAACCTTCTTCACGTGCAAAAGCAACCTGATTGGCGATATATTCTTTTAATTTCGGGAAAGTTTTGTAGTAATTGTCGATCAATTCTTTCGCTTCTGCTCTCGATTTATTTAACTGCTCGGCCAAGGTAAAAGCGCCTTGTCCGTAAATAATGCCAAAATTTACGGCTTTTGCTTCGCCACGTTGCGTTCTGGTCACTTCATTTAAAGGAACGCCAAAAATTTTCGCGGCTGTTGCGGCGTGAATGTCTTCCAGATTTCTGAAGGATTCAATCATTCCTTCATCTTCGCTTAACGCAGCAATAATGCGCAATTCAATTTGGGAATAATCGGCAGCCAATAAAGTGTAATTTTCATCACGGGCAACAAATGCTTTTCTCACTTGGCGTCCTCGTTCTGTTCTCATTGGAATATTTTGTAGGTTTGGGTTGATGGAACTCAACCTTCCTGTCGCTGCCACAGCCTGGCTATATGTGGTGTGGATTCTTCCTGTTTTTTTATCTAATTGGTTTGGCAATGCATCAACATAGGTGTTTTTTAACTTTACCAATCCGCGCCATTCCAAAATATCTTGAACAATTTGGTGTTTTGCCGCCAGTTTCGATAATATTTCTTCGCCGGTGGCATATTGTCCGGTTTTGGTTTTTTTAGGCTTGTCGATTAATTTTAAATGCTCAAACAACACATCGCCCAATTGTTTAGGGGAAGCCAAATTAAACTCCACCGCCGCTTCTTTGTAAATGGCGGTTTCTAACTGATGAATATCTTCCGTTAATTTTTTGGAAAGGGAATTTAAATAGCTTGCATCCATTTTTATGCCTTCCAATTCCATATCGGCCAGTACGCGAAGCAACGGCATTTCAATATCATCAAATAATTTGGTAAGGTTGGAGCTGTTTAATTCTTTTTCGAAAAAATCTTTAAGCTGATAAGTAACATCCGCATTTTCAACGGCGTATTCCGTCTGTTTTTTAAGGTCTATTTCACGAACAGAAATTTGGTTTTTTCCTTTTTTGCCAACAAACGCATCTAAATTAATGGGTTTGTAATTCAAATAAGTTTCCGTGAGCACCATTAAATCATGACGCATATCGGGATTTATCAGATAATGTGCGAGCATAATGTCGAACAGTTTTCCTTTGATTTCAATTTGGTGATTGCTTAAAACCTTTACGCTGTTTTTTAGGTCGTGGCCAATTTTTTCGATGGATTCCGATTCAAAAAACGGACGCATTTCTTCTAAGATTCCTTGGGTTTCCTCGCTATTTTCAGAAAGTGGCACGTAATAGCCTTTCCCTTTTTCATAAGAAAATGCGATGCCAGCCAAATCGGATTCAAACAAGGCTTCGCCAATGGTTTCAATATAAAAACTTACCGATTTTTGTTTCAATAATTTATCCAGCAACAATTTTCTGGCGAAAGGAGAATTTACGGATTGGTATAAATGATTGGTGTTTTCGGTGGTTTTATCGCCTGCAGAAAATGTGTCGTTTGCTGTATTATTTTCTGATGTTGAAAATAAATCGAATTGATGTTCTGCTTCCGGTTGCTGTTTTTTAGTCTCCGAAGTTGCCTCTTTCTGATTATTTTTTGTGTTTTCAACAGGCAATTTAAAAATGGTATTGAAGCTTTCGGCAATCCGTCTGAATTCCAGCTCTTTTAAAATTTCATTGACCTTTTCAAAATCGGGATGGTTTAGTTCATAATCTTTTTCGTTGAAAGTCACCGGACAGTCCAATAAAATGGTCGCCAGTTTTTTGGAAAGCAGGCCAAGTTCTTTATTTTCTTCCACTTTTTCGCGCATTTTTCCTTGAAGCTCATGCGAGTGCGCCAACAAATTTTCCATGCTGCCGTATTCTTTAATGAACTTTTTGGCCGTTTTTTCGCCAACACCGGGCAATCCGGGAATATTGTCAATGGCATCGCCCATCATTCCTAAAAAATCAATGACTTGTTCCGGACGTTCGACTTCAAATTTTTCCTGAACTTCGGGAATTCCCCAAATTTCAATGCCATTACCCATTCTTGAAGGTTTGTACATAAAAATATTTTCGGATACCAGTTGCGCAAAATCCTTATCGGGTGTCACCATATACGTCTTAAAGCCTTCTTTTTCAGCTTGTTTAGCAAGCGTTCCAATCAAATCATCGGCTTCAAAACCTTCTTTTTCAATAATTGGAATGTGCATCGCTTCCAAAATTTTATGAATGTAAGGCACAGCAATTCTTATGGCTTCGGGAGTTTCCAGTCGGTTTTTTTTATATTCAGGAAACGCTTCGGAACGAATGTGGGAACCGCCATTGTCGAATGCAACCGCCAAATGGTCTGGTTTTTCGCGTTTGATCACATCAAGCAAAGAATTTGTAAATCCCAATATGGCCGAAGTGTCCATTCCTTTCGAATTTATTCTTGGATTTTTAATAAGTGCATAATAGCCGCGAAAAATTAAGGCGTAGGCATCTAAAAGGAAAAGGCGTTTTTGTGCTGACATTGAATTGCAATATTGAAATATTTGTTTGTGTAAAAGTAATAAAATCAATTTTAACTATTCATTAATCATAATTTTAAAACTTAAATCTGGTTTATTCATTGTTAAAACCCTCTTAATTTTTCAAGTTGCAAGGAGTCAGTCATAAAATAAAAGTAATTTTGCTTTATGATGAGATGGATTTTATTTGTGGCATTTATTTTATTTTTGGATTTTTATGCCTACCAAAGCATAAAAACACTCACCAAAAACAAAATTGTCAAGATACTGTATTGGGTAGTTTCTCTTGGTGTTTTAGCCAATATTATATACAGATTGTTGGTTTTTAACGATTCAAGGGGACTGACACAACCAATGATGATGGCTTTCGGTTTGCTCGTTTTGTCTATGGTGCCAAAATTTATTGCACTAATCGTTTTATTTGGCGAAGATATTTTTAGGGTGTTGAAAAGCGCTTTAAATTACTTTTCAGCATCGGCGTCAAAAACATTTATGTCAGATCGAAGGGAATTTGTGAGCAAAATGGCGTTGGCTTTGGCTGCCATTCCTTTTACTTCGGTTTTATACGGCATGGCTCGCGGTAAATACAATTATCAGGTGATCAACCATGCGTTGTATTTTGACGATTTGCCGGAAGCTTTTCACGGATTTAAACTCACGCATATTTCCGACATACACAGCGGCAGTTTTGATGATGCCGAAAAAATTATGGCAGGCATCGATTTAATCAACGAACAAGAATCGGATATCATTTTATTTACGGGCGATTTGGTGAACAATCTTGCCGATGAAATGGATCCTTGGATTGGGCATTTCAGCAAACTGAAAGCCAGACAAGGCAAATATTCCATCTTGGGAAATCACGATTATGGGGAATATGTGCAGTTCAATTCTGAAGAAGAAAAGACGCAAAATTTTCAGGCAATCAAAGATTTGCATCCGCAAATGGGTTTCGATTTATTGTTGAACGAGAGTATTTATCTGGAAAAAGGAACTGATAAAATTGCCCTGGTTGGCGTAGAGAATTGGGGAACACGATTTAAAAAGGAGGGCGATTTAAATCT
Organism: Lutibacter sp.; assembly: GCA_046485225.1. Taxonomy (GTDB): domain Bacteria; phylum Bacteroidota; class Bacteroidia; order Flavobacteriales; family Flavobacteriaceae; genus Lutibacter. Next base: position 10,175 of record JAWOHJ010000237.1, read on the forward strand.
AGCTTCTTCAAAAATCAACAAAGAAGATTTTAAAATATTAATGAGTCACGACCCTTCGCATTGGGATGCTGAAATAAAAAACCACCCTGGCAATTTTCAACTCACGTTAAGCGGCCATACACACGGAATGCAGTTTGGCATTGAAATTCCCGGAATCAAATGGAGTCCGGTGCAATATGTTTACGAACAATGGGCAGGTATTTATGGTGCGATGGGAAAATACATCAATGTGAACAGGGGTTTTGGTTTTTTGGCTTTTCCCGGTCGTGTTGGAATTTGGCCTGAAATTACCGTAATTACGTTGAAAAAGAAGTAGGTGTCGTTTGTTTCAATAAAAATGTTACATTTGTACATAGAAGGCTTTTATTTTTTAAAACATTTCACAAAAAAAATGTTAGGTTATGGCAAAATTCGGAGAATTAATTAGTTCAGAGATTCCTGTGTTAATCGATTTTTACGCAGAATGGGAAGAAGAAAAATCTGACGATGTACACGATATTTTACGGGATGTGGCCGCTGCCCTTGGCGATAAGGCGAAAGTGATAAAAATTGATATCGATAAAAACGAAACACTTGCCAATGCGCTAAGAATTAAAGGAAATCCCACGTTTATTATCTACAAAGACGGCGAAATGAAATGGCGCCAATCCGGAGAACAGGATGCAAATACGTTGATTAGTTTGGTGCAACAGTATTTTTAAAGTCCGAAGACCGAAGACCGAATTCTGAAGTTTTTTTAAATCAAATCAAACTTCATTTCCCTTAGACAGTGCAGGCGCTATGATTAAAAGTTCTTGTCTTTTTTCTCTATTCTCTTCTCTCTTTTCTCTTTTTAACTCAATACCAAATGCTATCTACTCAATATGCTTAAATTTATATCCCAAATAAGAATAATATTCCAACACTTTTGGCAAC
>JAWOHJ010000310.1:0-7758 GCA_046485225.1 Lutibacter sp.
ATCACCGCGACGGCGTCGTAGCTGGAGCCGGCCGGTTCCGCAGCGGCGAGGTCGATGTCGAACGATGGACCGACAATGACACAACCAGCAAAGAATCAACCGCAGCTTCCTTAAATAAATTATTGAGCGACGTAAGCGGAAAAGGCGAGGCGAATATGATTGAAACCTTGGCAGTAAGAACCATGAGTAAGGCAATTTATACCACAGATAATATTGGGCATTACGGATTGGCTTTCGATTATTACAGTCATTTTACCTCACCAATCAGACGATATCCTGATGTGATGACACATCGTTTGTTACAACATTATTTATCGGGCGGTAAATCTCCCAAAGCAGAAGGTTACGAAGAAAAATGCAAGCATTCTTCTGAAAGAGAACAATTAGCCACAAGTGCTGAGCGTGATTCCATCAAGTATATGCAGGTTAAATATATGGAAAAACACATGGATCAAGAATTTAAAGGTGTTATTTCCGGCGTTACAGAATGGGGAATTTATGTTGAAATTATTGAAAACGGCTGCGAAGGAATGTGCAGAATTCGTGAAATTAGCGATGATTTTTACATTTTTGATGAAAAACAATATGCGTTAGTGGGACAAACTTCCGGAAATCTTTACCAGCTTGGCGACCAGGTTTTAATCAAAGTAAAACATACCGATTTAGAACGCAAGCATTTGGATTTTACCTTGTTGGAAAAGATTAATAAATAATTAACTACAGCGATACAATTTTTGTTTTCAATATTGGTTATTAACAAAAAAAGATTTTAAATGAAAAAATTAGCTTTATTCTTTATTTTATTTTCCGCAACATTGTTTGCGCAAGAATCTATTACCACAAAATTAGGAGATTTTAACACCGTAAAAGTTTATAACGGATTAACCGTTGAACTGCAAAAATCAGACAGTCCAAAAATTGAAATTTCGGGATCTCAGGCAAAAGATGTTTCGGTTATCAATTCAAACGGAACCTTAAAAATTCGTTTAAAATTTCCCAAAGGATTTATTGCTGAAAACATTAAAATAGTGCTTTATTATGTCAAGGATATTTCAGTTTTAGATGCCAATGAAGGCGCTTCAATTATTTCTGAGGAAACCATAAAACAACAACATCTTGAAGTGAAAACCCAAGAAGGTGCAAAAATTGATTTGGATATTAACACAAAATATTTGATGGTAAAAAGTGTTTCAGGAGGATTAATTTATCTTAGTGGAGTAACTGAAAATCAAACTATTGAAGCTACAACAGGCGGTTTTTACAGTGGATATGAGCTGCAAAGCAAACAAGCAATTGTGATGTCATCTTCAGGAGCGAATGTTGAAGTTAAAATTTCAGAATTGCTAGATGCCAGTGTTCGTTTTGGAGGTTCAATCTATTATGATGGAAATCCCGAAGTGTTAAAAACCAAAATCACCATTGGCGGAACCATTAAAGCTAAAAATTAATGATGGTTTTGAATTTATTACTATCTTTGTATCTCTAAAATTTTAAAATTATGAATGCATTATATATATTTTTAGGAATGGTTGGCCCTTGGCAATGGATAATCATTGGTCTGGCAATCCTGTTATTGTTTGGCGGAAAAAAATTACCTGAGTTAATGAAAGGTCTTGGAGGCGGTATAAAAGAGTTTAAAAAAGCAACCAAAGACGACGCTAACGAAGATAAAAAAGAAGAAGAAAAAAAATAAATTAATATTTATATAAAAAAAAACCGTGCTTGCACGGTTTTTTTATGATTTAAATTTAAGGTTAAAGCCTTACAGCTGTTCCAGAAGCAGTTACCATTAACATTCCTCCATTAGCGCCAACAGTTTCATAATCTAAGTCAATTCCAATTACTGCATTGGCACCAAGTCGTTGTGCTTGTTCCTGCATTTCTTTAATTGCAGTATCTTTAGCTTCTCGCAATACGCCTTCATAAGAACTTGACCTTCCTCCAACAATATCTCTTATTCCTGCAAAAAAATCTTTAAAAATATTGGCGCCAATAATAGTTTCGCCTGTAACTATTCCTAAATATTCTTTTATTTGGTGCGTTTCTATGGTATTTGTGGTGGTTAAAATCATTATTTTTTTCCTTTTTTAGGTTCTATTTCTACGGATGAAGAATCATTAATTTTATTAGCTGCAACCAAACTGGTAACCATATCATTTAACATATTGCTTGCGGCATTCGGGTTGTTTGGCAACAAAATTAAATTAGATTTAGTGTCGGCTCCAATACTTTGTAAAGTATCATAGTGCTGGGTAATAATAATAAGTGCAGATGCCTCCTGACTGTTTATGCCCGCCCTGTTTAAAACAACCACGCTTTCTTCTAAACCACGTGCAATCTCTCTTCGTTGATCAGCAATACCACGTCCTTGCAAGCGCTTGCTTTCTGCCTCTGCTTTTGCCCGTTCCACTATTAAAATACGTTGGGCATCACCTTCGTGTTGTGCTGCAATTTTTTCACGATCAGCTGCATTAATGCGGTTCATGGCTATTTTTACTTTTTCATCAGGGTCAATATCAGTAACTAATGCTTTAATAATGTCATAACCATAATCTAACATCGCTTGTTTTAAATCGCGTTGAATGGCTAAGGCAATTTCTTCTTTCTTTTCAAAAACATCATCTAAAATCATTTTAGGAACTTCAGCCCGCACCACATCAAAAATAAAGGCGGTAATTTGTTCTTGCGGACTTTGAAGTTTATAAAAAGCATCATAAACGTGATCAGGCCGAATTAAAAATTGAACAGATATTTTTAAATGCACAAAAACATCATCTTTTGTTTTGGTTTCCACAATAACGTCCAGTTGTGTAATACGCAAGCTTATGCGCCCGGAAACCTGGTCAATCAGCGGAATTTTAAGTTGTAATCCAGCGCCTCTTATGCTTTGAAATTTTCCAAAACGTTCAATAATGGCATTCGTTTGCTGTTTTACCGTAAATAAACCAGATAAAATAAGCAATAACACTACAAAAATGGCAATATACATTCCAATCATTTTAATTTTTTTAATGGTTAAATAATGTTTTAAAGATACAAATTTTTAAAAGTAAATTTAAGATATCTTTTAAGTATTTGTCTAAAAAGAAATGTAAACGTTAACGATTTGCTTCACAAAATAAATTAGAATTATTTTAAATAAACAAATTGATGGTTTTAAAACACAAAACAGCTAGAAATTTGAGAAATTTTTATTTATTTTTAATGAATTAATTATAAGATATCTAAAATATGAAGCAAACTATTGGCTTTAAACTAAACGGTAAACAAGTTACTGTTGCTATTAATGGAGATGAATCTCTGTTAACAGTTTTACGAGAATACTTAGATAAAACCGGAACAAAATACAGTTGCGGACTAGGACAATGCGGAGCTTGTACAGTGATTCTTAACAATCAAACTGCGCAGTCTTGCATTACTTATGTTGATCAATTTGAAAATGCTGATATTATTACCATTGAAGGATTGGCAAACAACAATGTACTACATCCAATTCAAGAGGCTTTTGTTGCTCACGATGCCTTACAATGTGGTTTTTGTACGCCAGGTATGATTATGAATTCTTATGGGTTATTACTTAAAAATCCAAATCCATCACGTGAAGAAATTATTTCAGAAATGGAAGTTAATTTATGCCGATGCGGCTCGTATAATAACATAGTTGATGCCATTACAACTGCATCAGAAAAAATGTTTAAAAAGATATAATTATGGAAGCAGATAAAATAAATCAACTCTATTTTAGCGACGTAAATCAACCAATCAGGTACGACCGACGAAAATTCTTAAAGCAATTAGGAAGGGGAATTATTGTTATTTTTTCTTTAAGTGAATTGTCTTTATTGGAAGGCTGGAGTCAACCAACCAATGCACAAGATCAGGAAATAGATTTTAACGCCTATTTACGAGTAAAAGAAGATGGAAGAGTAGATTGTTATACAGGAAAAATTGAAATGGGTCAAGGCATTATTACGTCATTGGCTCAAGCGCTGGCTGAAGAATTAGAAGTTTCTTTAGATCAGGTAGATATGGTTATGGGCGACACCAAACTTTGTCCGTACGATGCCGGAACCTGGGGTTCCTTAACTACCCGTTTTGCGGATCCGGTTATACGTGCAGCTGCCGCCGAAGCGCGTGAAATATTGATTGAAATTGCTTCGGAAAAACTGGGTGAACCTATTGAAAATTTAGAAGCTGTTAAAGGAAGTGTTTATGTAAAAGGAAATGCTTCCATAAAAATTGATTATGCAGCATTAACTAAAGGAAAAAAGATTGTTAGAAGCCTTACCAAAAAGCCCAATATTAAAAAAGCTAAAGATTTTAAAATAGTTGGAAAATCTGTTATAAGTACTGATGCTTTGGCTAAAGTAACTGGTAAAGCAAAATATTCTGCAGATATTAAATTACCGGGGATGGTGTATGCCTCAGTTGTTAGACCTATCATATTCGGATCAAAAAAAATAGCTGTTGATGCAACCGCATTGCGTAATTTTAGCGGCGCTCAACTTATAGAAGACGGCGATTTGGTTGCTGTTATTCATTCAGAATCTGAAGTGGCCACTAAAGCCGCACAAAGCATTAAAGTTACCTGGGATGCACCCGAAAGTAAGGCAAATACAGAAACTATTTTTAAGTTTTTTGAAGATACCATTACGCAAAGCAGCGTGTTTGAAGAAGGCGGTGATTTAATAAGCGGAAAACAAAATTCAGAAAAAATTGTACAGTCAGATTATCACGACGGCTATAAAGCACACGCCGCTATTGAAACTCATAGTGCAACCTGCTACTTTGAAAATGATAAATTAACCATTTGGGCATCAACTCAAACACCTTTTGGTACGCAAAAAGAATTGGCCGACACCTTTAAAATGCCGCTGGAAGATGTACACGTTAAACAAATATTTTTAGGTGGTGGTTTTGGCGGAAAAATTTACAATCTTCAGGCTGTTGAAGCTGCCAAAATAGCAAAAATTTCCGGAAAACCCGTGCAGCTTTCTTGGACCAGAAGAGAAGAGTTTATGTACGACAGGTTTAGACCGGCCTCTTTGTTAAAAATCACATCTGGAGTTGATAGTAATGGTAAATTAAACTTATGGGAATTTGATATTTATTGTGCCGGGACACGCGGAACTAAATTATTTTACAATGCACCTAACAACTTAACCAGACATTTTAATAAAAGTGACGCACATCCTTTTGGAACCGGCGCTTGGCGTGCTCCGGGAAACAATACAACCACTTTTGCGCGCGAATCGCATATAGATGCAACAGCACATGCAATTGGTCAAGATCCGCTTGAATTTCGTCTCCATAATTTAAAAGATGAAAATATGATTGCTACTTTAAAATTGGCAGCGGATACTTTTGGCTACAATTCACCTAAAAAAGAGGGTCATGGCTATGGCATTGCCTTAGGTGAAGATGCCGGAACTTTAGTGGCCATTATTTCTGAAGTGCGTGTGGATAAAACAACCGGAGAAGTACATCCTGTAAAAATAGTTTGTGCTCAGGATATGGGGCAAGTTGTGAATCCGCACGGTGCAACCGTTCAAACAGAAGGAGGTATTACCATGGGACTTGGATATGCGCTTTATGAAGAAATTGAATTTGATGGCGGACTGGTAAAAACGAGATCTTTTAATAATTATCAGTTTACTACATTTTCTAAAACACCAAAAATTACCTGTGTTTTTATGGATAAAATGAATTCTGCACCGCAAGGTGGCGGTGAACCGGCAATTATTTGTGTGGGCGGCTCCATTGCAAATGCGGTTTTCGATGCTTGTGGATCAAGAGTAAACCGCATGCCAATTACGCCACAAAGGGTTCTTGCGGCAATGCCTTTATAATAATTTTAATTTAAATTGGCAGTTTAACCTAAGCCGTATGCATAAAAGCTACGGCTTTTTTTATACGGTTAATCGTTTCTTGTTTGCCTATCATTTCAGCGATATCAAATAAGTGCGGACCTTTTAATTCCCCAACCAAGCTTATTCTAAATGGCTGCATCACTTTTCCAAAACCAATTTCTTTGGCGGTAATCCATGCTTTCACTTGGGTTTCAAAATTTAGCGAAGTAAAATCTTCCACAGTTTCAATAATGCCAATCAATTCATGCATCAATTCGTCGGTATCTTCTTTCCATTGTTTTTTAGCTGCTTTTTCATCGTAGGAGGCAGGAGTTTCAAAATAGAAACTGCTCAGTTCCCAAAAATCATTTACAAAAGTGGCGCGTTCCTTAATGGCGGAAACAACTTTTGTCACAAATTTCAACTCTTTTTTGATGCCTTTTTCTTCCAAAATCGGCATATAAAGTTCCGCTAATTCTTCATCAGATTTTAGCAACATATATTGTTGGTTGAACCAGTTTGTTTTATCGGGACTAAATTTAGCGCCGCTTTTGCTTACGCGTTCTATGGTAAATGCTTCACAAAGTTCTTCCAACGTAAAAATTTCCTGTTCCGTTCCCGGATTCCATCCCAAAAGTGCCAGCATATTTATAAAAGCATCGGCAAAATAACCGTCTTCTTTATAGCCACGAGAAATTTCTCCGGTTTCTTCATTTTTGTACGCCAATGGAAACACCGGAAATCCTAGTTTATCGCCATCGCGTTTGCTTAATTTTCCTTTTCCTATTGGTTTTAAAATGAGCGGCAAATGCGCAAATTCAGGCGCTTTCCATCCAAAAGCTCCGTACAAAGCAATATGAAGCGGTAATGAAGGCAGCCATTCTTCACCACGGATAACATGGGTGATTTCCATCAAATGGTCATCCACAATATTTGCCAAATGGTAGGTTGGCATTCCATCGCTTTTAAACAATATTTTATCATCCAAAATATCTTTTCTGAAGGAAACATCACCCCTGATCATATCAACAGTTTCAACAGTGGCTTCCGTTTCTTCAATGAGTGGTTCGTGCATTTTAAAACGCACCACATATTTGTCGCCGTTGGCAATTCTTTTCGCCACATCTTCTTTGGACAATGAAATTGAATTGGTCAGTTTTGCCCTGTTGTGCCAGTTGTAAATAAAGGTTTTTCCTTTTTCCTCGTGGTCTATTCTATGAAAATCAAGTTCTTCGTTGGTGTCGAAAGCGTAATATGCTTTTCCATTTTCAATCAATGTATCCGCATATTGTTTATAAATATGTTTGCGTTCGGATTGTCGATAAGGTCCAAATTTTTCATTTTTTCCCGGTCCTTCATCAAAAGGAATATTGCACCAATTTAAGGCGTCGACAATATATTGTTCTGCATTTGCCACATAGCGTGCCTGATCGGTATCTTCAATGCGCAAAATAAAAGTGCCGTGATGTTTTTTGGCAAATAAGAAATTAAAAAGTGCGGTTCTAACACCGCCAATATGTAAAGGCCCGGTTGGGCTGGGAGCAAATCGCACACGAACTTGAGTCATTTTATCAATTGTTTTGAGATGCAAAGATAAATTTTAAGCAGGAATAACTGTATTTTATCACAAAAAAGGTTTCTCGGGTGCCTATTTAAAATGTGAATCCTTTATGATTTATTTCACCCCAATACGAATTTTGATTCGGATTTTAATTTTTAATTGCTGCAAAAACTTTATAAATTACATAACTTAAACGTATCTTAGTTTCAGAATATAAATTTTAATGAAAAAAATTGATATCATTATTGTTGATGACCATTTGCTATTTTCTGAGGGACTTGATGGACTAATTTCTGATTTTGAGGAATTTAACGTGTTGGCTGTTTTGGCAAACGGAATGGCGCTTAT
>JAWOHJ010000331.1:0-3059 GCA_046485225.1 Lutibacter sp.
CATTAACTTTATAAAATAACTAAATCAATAAAAATGAAAACTAAAATGAAAAAAGATTGGTTTGGAAGAGAAAAAAGCGTTGATGAATTGCATCATGATTCTAAACTATGGGTTTCTGAAATAAATTTAATTAAAGATGAAATCCGTTTTTTGGAACATTTGCTCAGCGCCAATTATATTGATTTTTTGGCAGCAGGTTTGCATAAAAAAATTGAGGATTCCGTTAAACAAATATCCGTTCAAAAAAATATTGGAACTACCTTATTGGAAGTTATCAACAGCCAAGATAAAATTCTTTCAGAGTTAATTAAATACAATAGCGCTTTAAGCAATCAAAATTATTTAGAGCGGCATAAAAAATTAGAAATTGAAGTCAATAGCTACATAAATAAATATAAAGAGCTTAAACAGCATATATTTAAAGTGGTTGAAAATGTAATGAAGAAAAAAGATCAAAAAAAATTACCGGGAAGCGATGTGATTCCAAAATTACTGGATAAATAATTTTAAAAAACTCACTTTAAAAGTAATATATTAAATTGGGCAATGGTGTTTAAATGACGTTGCCCTTTTCTATTGCCAAAAAATATCGTTTCACAATTCAATTTCCTTAATACCAATTAAATGAAAATTATTTTAAAAAAAAGTATTGAAATAGTTGCTTATTACTTTTAAAGTAATTTAATTTGCACACACAAAAGCCGATGTAGCTCAGCTGGCTAGAGCAGCTGATTTGTAATCAGCAGGTCGTGGGTTCGAGTCCCTCTATCGGCTCCAAGAAGCCTCTTCAAAACGAAGAGGCTTTTTTATTGAACAAATTTTAAATTGTAAGAAAGGGACGAGAAGTTTATCCCGAGCGCAGTCGCGGGAAGTCCCTCTATCGGCTCCAACAAGCCTCTTCAAAACGAAGAGGCTTTTTTTATGCACTAATTTTAAATTGTAAGCAGGAATCCTGAACCAGCCTGTATAACAACATAAGTAAGTGAGAACATTTGGTTTTCTTATTTATCCTTAAGGCGGGAAAATTTAAAAATTAAACATTCAAAAATTGTAATCCCGAGCTATTGGGACGTAATTCCCAATACAACTTGCGTTAGGGATTACTTCACCTCTTATTTATTTTTTATAGGAGTTCAGTGAACCATGTTTGCAGTGGAAAGCCCACAGTCACGCTTTTTGGCGTGACGAGGACTTGCAACGAAAAGCCCGACCGCTTTTTCAGCGGTAACGTCCTAAAAAAAGGTGGTTAAACCCAAAATATTAAAAAATTATTTAAATCTGTTTTTGCTATTTTATATTCATTAAATTTGGAGCAATTTAAAAAGATGATTTAAATGCTGATAATTGGAATTGCCGGAGGTACAGGAAGCGGAAAAACGACTGTTGTGAATCAAATTATACATGAACTGCCTACCGATGAGGTTTGTGTAATTTCGCAAGATTCGTATTATAATGTAACCAACGACCTGTCTTATGAAGAGCGGACAAAAATTAATTTTGACCATCCGAAAGCTATTGATTTTGGTTTGTTGGTGGATCATTTGAAGAAATTGAAAAACGGCGAAATTATTGAACAGCCTGTTTACTCGTTTGTTACGCACAATCGTACCGCAGATACTTTAATTACACACCCAAGAAAAGTGATTATTGTGGAAGGTATCCTTATTTTTAACAGCAAGGAGTTGCGCGATTTGTTCGACATTAAAATATTTGTGCACGCTGATACTGATGAACGTTTGATTCGCCGTGTAAAACGAGATATTGAAGAACGAGGCCGAAATATTACTGAAGTGTTGGATCGTTATCAGAATACGTTAAAGCCTATGCATCAGCAGTTTATTGAGCCTACAAAAAATTATGCTGACATTATTATTCCAAATGACCGCTACAATACGGTAGCCATTGATATTGTTAGAACCGTTATAAGCCACAAACTTTAGTTGATGACTTTAAAGCAAATAAAAAATAAACCAATTGTAAAATTTATTACGAACCGATACGTAATGATTCTTGCCATATTTTTTGTTTGGATGGTTTTTTTTGATGAAAATTCGTGGGTAAACCATAATGAGTTTGACAAAGAAATTGACAAGCTTCAAAGTGAAAAAGAGTATTACCAGTCACAAATTGACTCGGATAAAGTGTTTATAAATAAACACAATGACAAAGAAGCATTGGAAAAATTTGCAAGGGAACAATATAAAATGAAGAAAGAAACGGAAGAAATTTTTATCATTGAATATGATACGATTCCGGAAAAAAAATAACCATACCATTTTTGCAAATTAATGCGGCCATAAGGTTTTCTTCTAAAAATATTTCCGATTTTTGTTTCATATACCTTAATTATGAGCAGTTTTATTACTCAAGAATTTCCGCCAGTTTCGGCTGCTGCCTGGAAACAAAAAATTCAGTTCGATTTAAAAGGAGCAGATTATAACGAAGCCCTTCTCACCAAAACCAATGAAGGCATTACCATTAAGCCTTTTTACCACGCAGACGATTTCGAAAAACTAAACATTCCGCTCTCCAAAGAAGATTTTAAAATCTGTCAAAAAATTGTTGTTTCAGACGAAATTGATGCAAACTTAAAAGCCATTGACGCCACTAACAAAGGTGCCGATTCGCTAAAGTTTATAGCAAAAAAACCGTTTAATGCTGAATTGTTGTTTAAAAACCTGTTGGATAAAAAAATTGAATTTCATTTTCATTTTGATTTTTTATCCGAATCCTTTATTGATGAACTTGCCGAATTGTTGAAAAATGAAACGGTTTTTTACAATATTGATATTATAGGAAAGCTGGCAAGAACAGGAAATTGGCACAAATCTTTGAATGACGATTTTAAAACGTTAGAAACGATTCTTCATAAAAATAGGGCTGCATTTATATTGGGTGTTGATGCCGATATTTACCAAAATGCCGGTGCAAATACCGTGCAGCAAATTGCTTATGCATCGGCGGTTTCCAACGAATATTTGACAAGATTTGGCGCGGATATAGCACAAAAAATTCAATTTAACTTTGCGGTTGGCAACAATTATTTCTTCGAAATTTCA
>JAWOHJ010000056.1:0-3793 GCA_046485225.1 Lutibacter sp.
TTGGGTAAAATTATCAACCTCAATAATTATGAAGGATTCAGACTTGGCTTTGGCGGAAAAACAAATGCGAACTTTTCCAATACCTTCAAAATTGAATCGTACATTGCCTATGGAACAAAGGACCACGATTTTAAATATCATATTTCTCCTTCCTTCCGATTGGCCAAAAACACAAATACTTGGATTGGTGCCGCTTATACCAACGATTTAATAGAAGCGGGATCTTTAAATTTTATTGCAAAAAACACCACATTTTCACCGCTAAACCCTAGGAATATTAATATTATTCAATTTTACGATTATAAAACGGTAAGCGCCTTTTTAAAACATGACATTCGGCCTAATTTAGAGGCAGTGCTTCAATTAAGCACTGGTGATTACAAACCTACGTTTGACTATCATTTTATTTCTCCCGATAAAAATTTATCAGATTATATTTTGACCACAGCCATTTTTGGTTTTCAGTACAATCCGAAAAGTGAGTATATGAATTCTCCAATCGGAAAATTAACCATCAAAAATGAATTCCCTCAACTTACGTTGCAGCTCACAAAAAGTTTCGAAAATGTGTTAAACAGTGATTTCGACTTTGCACAACTAAATTTTAGGATAATTCATGAAATTAAACGACTTCAAAAGGCAAAAACATCAATTTTGGCAGAAGGAGGTGTCGTTTTTGGTGATGCTCCCATATCGCATCTTTTCAATTCAACACCCAATTATACCTATAAAAATCCTTGGGCAAAACGCATCACTTTAGCAGGAACCATGAGTTTTGAAACGATGGGATACAATGAATTTATTTCCGACCGATTTGTGGCAATTCACTTAAAACATGAATTAAAACCTTTTGATTTCGGTAAAAAATTTAAACCACAATTGATATTTGTGACAAGAGCTGCTGTTGGAGATGTTGAAAATCCGTTGTACCAAAACGGATTGGTTTTTAAAAGTTTAAAAAAAGGATATTTGGAAAGCGGTATGGAATTAACAAGTATGTTTAAAGGTTTTGGAATTGGTGCATTTTACAGATATGGTGCCTACTCAAACCCCGAATTGAGCGATAATTTGTCCGTAAAAATTACCTACAACATTAAACTGCGATTTTAATACGCAAAACCACCTAGGACAATCTATTTTTATACCTTTGCAGAAATTTTTTTGAATGGATTTTTGGACACGGCTTACGCGTTTTATTTTAAAGAGAAGGTATCTAATCCTAGTTATAATTGCCGGTTTTACTTATTTTTTGGCTATGCAAATGCAATACATTCGCATTTCTTCCACTGAAGCCAATTTACTGCCCGAAGATCATATTGTTAATGTTGAATACAACAAATTCCTAAATCTTTTTGGAGAAGAAGGTAATCTGGTCATTTTAGCAGTTGAAGATGCAGCCCTTTTCACGCCAAAAAACTTTAACGACTGGAATCTATTAACCAAGAAGTTGAACCAACTTCCCGAAGTTGACTTTACCGCTGGCATTGGCGATATTAAGGAACTGAAAAAAAACGTTGACGAAGAAAAATTCGATTTTGTGCCACTTTACACAGATGAGCCAAAAACCCAGGAAGAAATTTTAAAAATTAAAAACGAACTTTTTGAAAATCTCCCGTTTTACGATAACATCTTATTCAATAAAAAAACAGGAACCATAAGGTCTGTTATCTATTTAAAGAAAGATATTGTAAACACACCTGCCCGTAAAGAATTTATTTTCAATGTCTTAAATCCTGCTATTGAACAATTTGAAGCAGAAAGCAATATAGATGTCCGGATTTCTGGAATGCCGTATATCCGCACCATGAATTCTCAAAATATCATTGATGAAATTGGGCTTTTTGTTGGTTTGGCATTGGCAGTTACCTCCTTAATTTTCTTTTTCTTTTTCCGCTCCATCAGGGCGACAATGATTACACTTTTGGTAGTAACCATTGGTGTTATTTGGGCGTTTGGATTTATAGGGTTGTTCCGTTACGAAATTTCGGTTTTGATGGCCTTAATTCCGCCTTTGATTATTGTAATTGGCGTTCCAAATGCCATATTTCTGATCAATAAATATCAGCAGGAAGTTAAAAAACACGGAAACCAGGCAAAATCATTGCAAAGGGTGATTTCAAAAGTTGGGAATGCCACATTAATGACCAACGTTACCACCGCATCGGGATTCGCAACATTTATTTTTACCAAAAGTCAACTTTTAAAAGAGTTTGGAATTATTGCTTCCATTAATATTATAGGTATCTTTTTGATTGCTTTATTCGTAATTCCAATTGTGTATAGTTTTATGCCTTTGCCTAAAGAAAAGCATCTAAAACATTTGGAGCGCAGATGGATTGAGGTTATTGTAATATGGATGGAATCTATCGTAAGAAACCATAGAATTGCCGTTTATGCAACAACAATTGTATTGATTATTGTGAGCATGATTGGAGTTTTTACGATAAAAGTTTCTGGTAGCTTGATTGAAGACATGCCTAAAGGCGAACAATTTTTTAAAGATATTGTATTTTTTGAGGAAGAATTTGGCGGTATTATGCCTTTAGAAATCATTATTGACACCAAAAAAGAAAATGGTGTTATGAATTTGGGTACGCTAAAACGAATGAATGAACTGGAAGAAACGATTGAAGAAATCCCCCAATTATCAAAACCCATTTCTGTTTTAAATATTGTAAAATACTCAAAACAAGCTTTTTACGGAGGTAATCCGAAATTTTATCAATTAATGTGTATGCTGAATTTCGCTATCGGGTTTACGGTCGGGAAGACGAAAAAAGAAAAAATCTCTTTTTCGATTTCCGCGTTTTATAAAAATTTCGCGCTTTCAACGGTGATCGCGTTGAGCTTGTTTGGTCCGATGGTCGCGCTTCCTTCACTGGTTTATACGATTGTAAACAATGTTCTTTTGGCGCCGATTCAATACTTTTTGACTAAAAAGTAAAGGAAACTTCGGAGGTCGAGCTGTAATTTGTTTCGATGTTTTGAATTTTGCGGCCTTTTTTGTTGGCGGAAACCGTATATTTAACAGAGTCAAAAAGTTTCGGGTCAAATTCAAAATCGACTCTTAAAATTTGGGCGAAACTTTTAAGCTCGGCGAAAAAATTAAGATCCGAATTTTCTTTGATTAACCATTCGTTGTTTTCCAAGAAAACAAGATATTCGTTTTTTATGCAGTCAAGTTCATAACAGGCTTCAAGCGAAACGATATAATCGTCGGCATCCACGAGAGTAAATTCAAAAATGGATTTGTCTCCGGTGTCTTCCTTCGGGGCGGAAATCTCAGGCGCGGGAAAGATGTCGGTAATTTTGGGAACATAAAAGTCGGTCGTGAATTTCGCGTTGTCCGCGAATGCGACGCTTAGAGAATATTTATCTTTGCCCGAATCTATTTCGCATTTGTGCGGGATACTATCGATATCGCATACAAAATCATCCAGCATCAATGCGATCGTTCTTATTTCGGCAGGCAGATCGGTTGTGCTTACATATCCTTTGGGCTGAGTAAGGTTCGTGTCGGAGCGCGAAAGAGAAAAAGCGACTTCGCGGTTTTCGTTTATTTGCGTGATCCCGTGTATGGTGTAGAAAATTTTCGGGGGGAGATTTTCGCTTTGACTACACCCGAACAAAAATAAAATCGTGCAAAAAATAAGTGTTTTTTTCATTTTTTTTTGGCGTTAAATTCAGCAGGATTTTACACAATAGAAATAAAAACTACTAGACTTCATTTGCTTATTCTCATATTATTTGACCTGCAATCGCGGAGAGATACCCAAGTGGCTGAAGGGGCGGG
>JAWOHJ010000065.1:0-9099 GCA_046485225.1 Lutibacter sp.
GTGTAAGTTCCCGGAAGTAAGTTTTCAAAAGAGGTTTCTTCCTGAAATGGGCCAAACGGTGTATCCAGTGAATATTCATATTCCGGCACCCAAATTGGTGTTGTTTACGGTGATGGAGTTGTTGTTTGAATCATCAACAACAGTAATGTCATTCATGGTTATAATCGCAATGTCAGATGCGGTTACCGTTACCGTTTTCGGAAAAGATTCGCAATTTAATGTTGACGTGGCAATCACCGTGTAAACTCCTGCCGATGAAACCTCAGCAGAAGAATTTTCACTAATGATTGTTCCGCTCGCATTTGTCCATTGGTAAGTGTAATTGCCTTGCGAATTGAAAGTTTGAAGGGTTATTGGAGGTAAATTTAAACACACAATGGCGGTTGGACTTACTTCAAATTGCGGAATTTGTTGAACGGTTAAGGTTAAAAACGGACCAATGCCGTAGCAATTTCCATCGTTTTCATTCTCAATTCGCACAAACAAAATTTCTGAATCTTTGGTTTCATTGATGTAATTTGTTGGCTGAATTTCATTTTGCTCCAGTTGCGCGTCATCTAAAGTTCTAAAATAATGAACACTCAACGGCTGGCCTGCAGGAAGTTTGTTTTTAAATACGGCTGACGCTTGCGTTAAGTTAAATGTAAAAAACCCATCTGCATTTACATCTTTGTCGCAAGCCGTAAGCTCATAATTAAAGTTGGCCGGCAAATTGGTTGATGAAACGCTTAATTTTATTGTTGAAACACTAAAACAGCCAAAAGTATTTTGCACTCTTGCATAAACAGTACTTGCTGTGGCGTCAGCATTGTTAAAAGAAACCGGATTTATTGCATTGGTACTTGAACTTGTATTGGCATCAATAAGTGTTAAATGATAGCTAACCGTTAAACCGGAAGCATCATTTGTGATGATTGAAGTTACTTCATTTAAATTAAAATCGGTAAAGCCATCGGCAGTTCCGTCTTCATCACAGTTTTTAAATTCAATAGCAGTTTGGATAATTGGCAACGGATTTACTGTAGCCGTCACCGCAGTTCTTGGCCCGGTTACACAACCGTTTGCCGATGCCAAAACATAATAAGTTGTGGTTGCGGAAATTGTAGGTGAGTAAACTGAACCTGAATGTAAAATTGTGGTGCTTGTTAATGAATCAAACCATAAAACATTTGCACCTGAAGTTGCTGTTGCCGATAAGCTTAAAGTTCCTGTACCGCAGCGTGTATCATTTGTTGGTGCTGAAATTGCGGCCACCGAAATTGTTGTGCTTGCCCTAAGACTCAAAACCGGATCACCGGGCATTCCGCCGTATTCTACAATGTAGCCTTTAATTTCATTACTGCTATTTGGATAATCGTTCCATTTTCCATTATCATATATATGGGCATAGTTTTCTTCTTTGGCGATATTAGCATTTGGCCAATCATTTGGTTCGTTATCAGCCCAATTTGAATAAACACCTGGCGGACTTGAACCATTTGCCAATCCATTCCAAAATATCATTCCGGCTTCAGGACCTGTAACCCATTTCCAAACGCCTTCAGTTTCTTCATCACTTCCGCCTATCCAACCTTGTCCACCAGCTTGTTCCCCAGATAATACCGCTTCTTCTTTGGTGGTTATGGTTGCTAAATAGCCCTTTAATCCATAATAAGTTCTTGCATCTGCAGCTGTTTTTGCATTTGCCCAGGTAATTCTAACATTGGGAACATATTCATAATAATGACCTGTGGAAGGCAAATAATTTGCATTGCCAATAGTAAATGAAAAAGATTTAATACCCGACACGTTTGGTGAACTGCTTTCAAAAACAACATCTTTAACAGCAGCGATAATATCTATATAGGTTACTGGACCAGAACCTGTACTTGTTAAGGTTAATTTTCCTTCAGGAACACTCCAAATTGTTGTGATATTGGGATGTGACCCCAAAAGTGTCAGTTTGTCTTCTCCGTTTTTATACCCTTCAGAAATTTGGATATAAAATGCAATAACTTCGGTGTCATCGGGATCAACAATATCAAAAGAAGTAACCACTTTCATTGGAATAAGCGGACAATAAATTTGATTTCCGGTTGCGGTAATCGTCGGAGCAATATTTTCAGCCCAACCGTAATTTGATGTAAACATTGCCAACAGGAAAAAAAATAAGATGCTATGTTTTTTGAAAGACATTACAGAGGGGTAATTTTTATTGAAATGCAAAAATAAGCAATAGAAGGCGCTTTTAAGTAGATTTTAGTATTAATATTTTAATTTTGAAGATTGTTTTTAGATAGGAAAAATTGTTCGATTGCGTTGATAGTAACTATTTTTTGAAGTTAATCTTCTGTTTTTTTATCTTAAACCTTTTTAACTTTCAGCTTTTCTTCCAACTCGCCAACCGGCACATTCACTAAAAATGTTCACCGAACATTTTTTTAACGTTCTGTCCTATCCGGTTCAATATGAATTAACACATTATTTATTTCGGGTAGTTTATTTAGTAATTCATCTTTTAGCCTATGTGCAATTTCATGACCTTCCAAAACACTTATGGCGCCATTGACAATTAAATGAAGATCCACATGAAATGAGAGTCCGGCCTTTCTCACAAGACATTTTTCAGTGTCCACAACACCATCAACACCCATAGAAACTGTTCTGATTTCTGCCACCAGATCATCATACAAATGTTCGTCCATAATTTCGCCCAACGCCGGCCTAAAAATTAAATACGCATTGTAAATAATAAATCCCGAAGCAAATAAAGCGGCCCAATCATCGGCTTTTTCATAGCCTTCGCCCATATAAATGGCAATGGAAATTCCAATAAACGCCATTAACGACGTTATGGCGTCGCTTCTGTGATGCCAGGCATCTGCTTTAAGGGAAGAACTTTTTGTTTCATCGCTTTTTTTGGCAACCATTCTGTAAAACAGCTCTTTAATAATCACAATAATAGCCAAAACAATCAAGGTGAATTTTTCTGGTGCTTCTTGTGGTGTTTGCAGATTTTGGATGCTTTCGTAGGCAATAATGGTTGCCGAAAAAACCAGGAATCCAACCACTGCAAATGTAATTAAAGGCTCTGCCCTTCCGTGTCCGTAAGGATGATTTTCATCGGCTGGTCTGGTGGCATATTTAAGTCCGAACAACACCAAAATAGAAGAAAACACATCGGTAGTTGATTCAATGGCATCGGCAATTAAGGCATAGGAATTTCCAAAAACACCGGTAATTCCTTTGGCAATAGCCAGCAATGCATTTCCAACAATGCTGAAATAGATGGTGTTGATTGCTTTTTGCTTGTTTGTTTTCATTTTGTTGAGGGATTCTTTTTTCAAGCTATGCAAGAGATTTTTTAAGTTCGTAAAGGTACTCCATTTTATAAAGTATCATTTGAATTCTGAATTTTATTCATTTTTCGATATGAACCCGCCTGTCGTCCGGCAGTTTCAATTTGCGTAAAGGATTGAAGCGGAAATCTTTTTATTGCAAGGCTTTGCAATAAAAAATTGGAGCGAAAAGCCTGGCCGCCTTTTCGGCGGGAACGCCCAAACTTTAAACATTAGACTTTAGATTTTTTAAAACCATTTTTTCCTTTTGAAATAAATAATCATAGAAACTGCCAAAACCAACATTGCACCGAGCATGATAAAGTAACCGTATTTTAAATGAAGTTCGGGTAAATAATCGAAATTGGTTCCGTAAACACCGGCAATAAAGGTTAGCGGAATAAAAATTACGGAGAAAACGGTCAAAAATTTAATGATGTCATTTAGCTTGCTGCTGATGGTGGTATGATAAACCTGAAGTTGGTCGGAAAGAATTTCGCGATAGCTTTCCAACGATTCAATGGCTTGGTTGACGTTGTTTTTTAGATCTTCAAAATTAACATAAACTTTATTCTCTAATAAATCTGAATCCAATTTTATCAATTCAACTACTATTTCACGACATGGTTTAATTGATTTGTTTAAATATATAATTTCCTTTTTAAAATTGTTGATCTCTTTTAAGATAGATTCTTTTGCATTATTGAGCAAATGTATTTCCAGAGTTTCAATTTTTTCGCCAATTTGGCTGATGATGTAATTGTAATTGTCAAAAACAATATCCATAAGGGCAAATGCCAAATAATCGGTTCTGGAGCTTCGAATTCTTCTTTTGTTTTTTCGCATTCGATCTCTTATGGGATCAAAAACATCGCCTGTTTTTTCCTGAAATAACAGTAAAATATGTTCTTTAATAATAATGACAATGTTTTCTGAAGAAATAAAATTTCGTTTCTCGTCGTACTGCAACATTTTAAAAGAAATATAGATGCAATTGTCGTATTCCTGAATTTTTGGACGTGCGTGCGTGTTCATGATATCGGCAAGAATTAAGGAATCCAATTCAAATTGCTGTGCAATTTCATTCATCACTTTTATATCATGCAATCCATAAATATTTAGCCAGGTAGTGGTTGTGGTTTTATTAAATTTCACCACTTCATTGAGGTCTTTTGCTATAAATTCATCCAAATTTTCAGAATCATAATCAATGACTTCCAAAATTACCTTTTCACTTTTCTTCTCTCCTTTAAAATGAATTTCATAGGGCGACAATCCGATATGTTCTTTTTTTGTTTTTAAATATCTGGCCATATTTATAAAGTTAAAAGTTAATTAAGACCGAAGTCCGATCCTGATAGATATCGGGACCGAAGTCGGAAGTTAAACGAATCAAATTATTGAACATTTATCCAAAAAAGCAGAAAACACTTAAAATTAGTGATTTCTGCTTTAAAATGTTTTTTTTCTGTAAAATAAATTTACGAAATATTTCTATTTTTTAGTCAATTCATAAATATCCTTGCGTCTGTCTTTCAAATTTCTAACAGTTCCCAGTTGATTTAACTCTCTTAAGGAATCAATATCCACATCGGCAATTAGGATCATTTCAGAATTGGCGGTTGCTTCGGCTTTAATACCGTTGGTTGGAAAAGCAAAATCGCACGGCGTAAACACCATGGATTGCGCATATTGTATATCCATATTGTGAACATTAGGTAAATTTCCAACGCTTCCGGCAATGGCCACATAACATTCATTTTCAATGGCTCTGGCCTGCGCACAGTTTCTTACTCTTGAATACCCATTTTGCGTATCGGTTAAAAAAGGAACAAACAAAATATCCATGCCGTCATCGGCCAACAAACGACCAAGTTCAGGAAATTCAACATCGTAACAAATTAAAATGCCAATTTTCCCACAATCGGTATCAAAGGTTTGTATTTTGCTTCCACCTTCCATTCCCCAAACTTTTGCTTCGTTTGGTGTGATATGCAATTTTTCATAACGCTCAACGCTTCCGTCTCTTTTGCACAAATAACCAACATTGTACAATTTGTTGTCTACAATTTCAGGCATACTGCCCGAGATAATATTGATGTTGTAGGAAATGGCAAATTTTGAAAATTTCTCAACAATGGCATTGGTATGTTTGGCAAGTTCCCGTATGGCTTCCGACTCCGATAAATGGTTATTTTCGGCCATTAATGGCGCATTAAAAAACTCGGGAAAAAGCGCAAAATCTGATCGGTATCCAGAGACAGAATCCACAAAAAATTCTGCCTGGTGCAACAACTCTTCTAAATTTTTGTAAGATCGCATTTGCCATTGAATCAATCCCAAACGAACTATTTTTTTTGTGGTAGTTGTTGTGGTTAAATCCTCTTTTTCATAATAAATATTGTCCCATTCTAACAGCACAGCATAATCATTGGACGCTTCATCACCTTCCAAATAATTCTTTAGTATTTTTGTTGGGTGAAAGTCGTTTGAAATCTGAAAATTAAACACAGGATCGTGAATTTCCTTTTTTCTTACTTTGTCAATGTATTGTTTTGGGGTAAGTTTATCGGCATAAGTATGGTAATTTGGAATTCGGCCACCAAAAGCCATACCTCTTAGGTTTAGCCTTTCACACAATTCTTTTCTGTAATCATACAACCGCCTTCCCAAACGAAGTCCGCGAAATTCAGGTTTTATAAATACATCAATTCCGTACAGCATATCACCATCGGGTTTGTGGGTATTAAACGAATAATTGCCCGTAATTTCCTGATAAGTATGAACTTTTTCAATTCTTTTATAATCAACAATAATAGATAAAGCGCATCCTGCAATTTGATTGTTGACTTTAATCACCACCTGTCCTTCAGGAAAACGGTTAATTAAAGACTCCATTTGGCGCTCACTCCAATAAGCATCTGGAATGCCAATATAAGATTCAATCATTGCTTTTTTAAGCTCCTGGTAATCATCAATGCTTAAAAAAGACAATTCAATGTTTTCGATTTTTTTCATTTTTAGCGTAGTATATTGGTTCTTTGTATAAAATAAGCAAGCAGATGGCTTATTTCGGCAAAATTACACCTTTTTAGGCAATGATTTTAATATTGTGAAATCCTATTTTAAATATTTTGGGCCTGCCCGCCTTTTTGGTGGGCGTTCCCCTGCGGGTCGGGCCTTCACTACTCGCTTTTTTTTGAAAAACAAAAAAAAGCTCAAACAGGCCGTTCAGTCCCTAACGCAAATTGAAAAAAAATAACGCATTATTCTTCCTATATTTACTGCTTCAATAGAACCTTAAAATGGCCAAAACCAAAACCTTATTTTTCTGTCAGAATTGCGGTGCCCAATATGCAAAATGGCTCGGACAATGCACGTCTTGCAACGAGTGGAATACCATTGTGGAAGAAGTCATACAATCCGAAGAAAAAAGAAACTGGAAACAATCCGCTTCCCCTAAAAAAGCGAATAAAGCCTTAAAAATTAACGATATCGCTTTGGATAAAGAAGACCGAATTTCAACCAAAAACAACGAACTCGACAGGGTTTTAGGCGGCGGTTTGGTAAAAGGCTCCATGACATTATTGGGAGGTGAACCCGGAATTGGGAAATCGACTTTGCTATTGCAAATTGCATTGACAATCCCTAAAAAAGTATTGTATGTTTCAGGCGAAGAAAGTCAGTCGCAAATTAAAATGCGCGCAGAACGCCTTCAAAATTCAAACGCCAATTGCTTAATTTTAACCGAAACAAACACCCAAAACATTTTTAGAGCCATTGAAGAAATAAATCCCGAAGTTGTTGTTATAGATTCTATCCAAACCTTATATACCGAATACATTGATGCTTCCCCGGGCTCCATTTCACAAATTAGGGAAACTACTGCCGAACTGATTAAATTTGCCAAAGAAACCGCCACACCGGTGCTTTTAATTGGACACATCACCAAAGATGGCAATATTGCAGGCCCAAAAGTTTTAGAACATATGGTAGATGTGGTGCTGCAATTTGAAGGCGACAGAAATCACGCGTACCGTATTGTACGTGCTCAAAAAAACCGGTTTGGATCAACTGCCGAAATCGGCATTTACGAAATGCAATCTTTCGGATTGCGCGAAGTCGAAAATCCTTCAGAAATATTGATTTCCCAAAAAGAAGAAGATTTAAGTGGTACCGCCATTGCCGCAACTTTAGAAGGAATGCGTCCATTGATGATTGAGGTTCAGGCATTGGTAAGCACTGCGGTTTACGGAACGCCACAACGCTCGGCAACGGGTTACGACACCAAGCGATTGAATATGCTTTTGGCAGTTTTGGAAAAACGTGCCGGATTTAGATTGGGCGCAAAAGATGTATTTTTGAATATTGCAGGAGGTATAAAAGTTGATGATCCGGCCATTGATTTGGCGGTGATTTGCGCCATTTTATCATCTAATGAGGACGCTCCTATTGCGCAAGATTTTTGTTTTGCCGCCGAAATTGGCCTTACAGGAGAAATTCGCCCGGTGAACCGGGTGGATCAACGCATTATGGAAGCCGAAAAATTAGGATTTCATAAAATATTTGTTTCTAAATTTAATAAAATCAGTAGCACTAACCACAAAATAAAAGTGGTGAAGGTCACAAAGGTGGAAGATGTTTTTGCCAATTTATTTTCATAAAAAAACCGAGTATTACTCGGTTTTTTTATGCTATTTATCGCAGGGTTGCCTTTTGTTGACTTCAATAATATATTTTTCCAACGCCATCGTCATAGAAGGAGATTCTGGTGTTGGTGCCTGAATATTGCATTTTAAACCGGCATCAGTTGCTGCTTTTATGGTTGAATTGCCAAATGCCGCAATCCTTGTTTCTTTTTGCTGAAAATCAGGGAAATTTTGAAATAAGGATTCAATTCCAGAAGGACTAAAGAACACTAAAACATCATAAAACACATTCTCTAAATCAGTTAAATCGCTTATCAGTGTTTTATAAAAAATTCCTCGATCCCAATTTACGCCCAATTCATTTAAGGTTTGGGGAACCAATTCTTTTAGTTTATCAGATGAAGGTAATAAGTACTTTTCATCTTTGTATTTTTTAATGATTTTGGCCAAATCAGTAAAAGTGCGTTCGCCAACATAAATTTTGCGTTTGCGATACACTACATATTTTTGTAAATAATACGCAACCGCTTCAGATTCACAAAAATATTTCATATCATCAGGAACCGTAAAGCGCATTTCTTCAGCAATTCTAAAAAAGTGATCAACTGCATTTCTGCTGGTTAAGATAATTGCAGTATAATTTTTTAAATCAATTTTTTGGGATCTCACCTCTTTTGCGGAAGCACCTTCCACGTGAATGAACGGTCTAAAGTCTATCTTAACTTTTTGTTTTTCAGACAATTCTAAATATGGGGAGTTCTCTGTTTTTGGGGTTGGTTGGGAAACTAAAATTGTTTTCACTTTCATAAACGTCAATTTTTTGTTTTAAATTGTTAATTTCAAAATAATTGCCAGAGGTGCTATTTCCAGTGCGCAAATGTACAAAATAAAATAAAATAAGTTGTTAACTATGAGCTTTTTATTATTTACAAGCACTAAAACATACCGTAAAATTAGCAATATGACCAGGACAAAAAATGTGATTTTAAAAAAATATTCCTTGTAAATATTAGCGTAGGCACTAAGCATTATAAAAGGCAATATCCACAATATAAGGTTGTTAAAATAACTAACCTTGTCATAAACAATTCTATTATATTTGCTTTTTATATTGAAGATTTCGGCTAAAAACA